>CALEST010000107.1 GCA_937907555.1 uncultured Sediminibacterium sp. | reverse complement strand
ATTCAAGCGGATAGTGACAGGATGGGCTATCGTTTGAAAGGGCCCTTGCTGCGTTTAAAAAAACCCATGGAACTCATTTCTTCCGGTGTTACCAATGGCACCCTGCAACTCTTACCCAGCGGGCAATGCATTGTTTTACTGGCTGATCATCAAACCACTGGAGGGTATCCCAGAATTGGTCATATCATACAGGCAGATATCCCCAGCCTGGTGCAACAGGCTCCGGGAACAATCATTCAAATGATTCCTGTAAATATGGAGACAGCAGAAAAAATCAACAAACAACAACTACAATATTTGCAGCAATTAAAGAATGCCTGTACCTTACAACTGCATGCTTACCATCGATATTAATTGTGATTTGGGCGAAGGGTTTCCCAACGATTCTTTGCTGATGCCATTTATCAGCAGCGCCAATATTGCCTGCGGATTTCATGCAGGCGATACAGATACCATCAAGCGGACCATTGAAAATTGTGTAAAAAATAAGGTTGCCATTGGAGCGCATCCGGGATTTAAGGACCGGGCTAAATTTGGCAGAACAGAAATGGTACTGTCCGACTGTGAATTGTACGATGTAGTGGCCGAACAAATTGAACTGGTGTTAAATATTTGTACAGAGATGGGCGCAATGCTGCATCATGTAAAACCACACGGGGCTATGTACAATATGGCTGCCCGTGATACTACTATGAGTTATATTATTGCTGGTGCAATAAAAGAGATCAATCCTTCATTGATATTGTATGGACTTAGTAATAGTTTTTTAATTTCAGAGGCAGAAGCCCTTGGATTAAAAACCGCATCGGAAGTTTTTGCGGACCGTACCTATACACCTGAAGGAATGCTGACGCCCAGAACAGAAGCCAATGCTTTTCTGCATTCCACTGAGGAATCATTATCGCAGGTATTACAAATGATTACTCAACAACAGGTAAGAACTACTGACGACAGGCTGGTTTCACTAAAAGCAGACACCATTTGTATTCATGGCGATGGAGATCATGCACTTTCATTTGCTGAAGCTATTTGTAAAGCCATGAAGGAAAATAATATTTTGATTAAAACCTGCTAATGAAGCCCAGCTGCAGCCATCACTACAAAACACCATGAAAAACGCAACCAAACAATCTGCCATTTTAGGCGCCGCATTTTTAATGGCCACATCTGCTATTGGGCCCGGCTTTCTTACGCAGACTACGGTATTTACCCAATCCCTTGCTGCGAGTTTTGGCTTTGTAATATTAATTTCTGTTTTGCTGGATATAGGTGCCCAAATGAATATCTGGAGAGTGATTGCTGTTACAGAAAAAAGGGCACAGATTATTGCCAACGAATTGTTACCAGGTATGGGCTATTTGTTAACAGCTTTAATTGTAGTGGGTGGGCTTGCTTTTAATATTGGAAATATTGGCGGGAGTGGATTGGGACTGCAGGTGATTACAGGCCTTGATCCCGCTTATGGCAGTTTTATCAGTTGCATGGTAGCGTTAATTATTTTCTGGTACAAAGAAGCCGGCAAAGCCATTGATGGTTTTACCAAAGTACTCGGGTTGCTAATGATTGGCCTTACTTGTTATATTGTTTGGAAAGCAAACCCACCTATTGGAGCAGCCATACACAGCACTTTCATTCCTGAAAAATTATCCGCTACTGCCATCGTTACACTGGTGGGCGGAACCGTAGGAGGCTATATCAGTTTTGCAGGCGGTCATCGTTTGCTGGATGCAGGCATTAAAGGAGAAGCACAATTACCAGCAGTAAACAGAAGTGCCGTATCTGGAATACTCATTACTTCAGTGATGCGGTTTTTATTGTTTCTCTGTGTATTGGGTGTAATGACCATGGAACTTCCCATTGATGCCCAAAACCCTGCAGCATCCGTGTTTCAGCAGGCAGCCGGCAATATCGGTTATCGATTTTTTGGGGTAGTGATGTGGTCTGCGGCCATTACTTCGGTGGTGGGTGCAGCTTATACTTCTGTTTCTTTTATCAAAACCTTTCACCCCTGGCTGGAAAAAAATGAGAAATCAATTATTAGTGCCTTTATCATTTTCAGCACCACTATTTATTTGTTCATGGGCAATCCCGTAAAAATTTTAGTGACCGTTGGTGCATTAAATGGATTGATTCTTCCCATTGCATTGGCCATTATATTATTAGCAGCGTATAAAAAAAGACTGGTGAAAAACTATCAACATCCGCTCTGGTTAACCATTACTGGCTGGATGGTGGTTACCGCCATGACCATCATGAGCATCGTTACCATTTATAAATGGCTGAACTAATTAAACTTTCAATCAATAATTATCTACCTGAATCTACACGACCTGTAGTAATCGAATCGCATTGCCCACGGGATCTACTTTAGGGCATTCAATGGTATGTATTAGTTGATCCGGATTTTCTCTGCGTAACGAGCCCGCATAATAGCCCTTGTCATAATATTTTAACAGAATAGAAAAACAACCCGGAATATCATCTTCAATTAAGCAGTTAATGGCGGTTTTGGTTTCCAACCCTCCCAAACGTTTTTTGATCCGGATGACGGCATTCACCAGAAATTCTTTTGGAAATTTTCCGTAGCCTTCTATAATGTATTGCAAACGCTCTTCAAAGGGAATTTGCAGGAAGCATACTTTTTTATTTCGCATCTGCTTAAAGAAAACCGTTGGAATATTTACATCCCCAATTCGCTGACTCTCGTCTTCCAGCCAGATAAAAGGATGGGGTGCAGTAACCTTAGACAACTGCTCATTTAAGGCTTCTGCCAATTGGTTTTCAAACATTTCCTGTGTTGGTTGAGGAGGTTGTCCCAGGTTTCCGAATGCAGAACCCCGATGGTGTGCCAATCCTTCCAGATCAATGATGGCAGCCCCTCTGCGTTGTAACTCCTGCAACACTTCTGTTTTACCTGAACCTGTATATCCGCCTACAATCAGCATGGGATATTCTTTTACAAATTGTCGCAAAACCCAGTTCCGGTAAACTTTGTATCCTCCAACTAAAGTGTATACTTTAAATCCATATAGGTCTAAAAGCCAGGCTACTCCTGCACTTCGCATTCCCCCTCTCCAGCAGTGTACCAACACGGTTTTATTCTCAGAAGCTGCAGTAATTTTTTCTACTGCTTCCACCATCTTGACCATCTTGGTGCCAAAATATTTGAGCCCGATTTTAATGGCTTTTTGTTTGCTTTCCTGTTTATACGCCGTACCCACTATTTTCCTTTCCTCGTTATTGAACAAGGGCAGGCTATGGGCACCGGGAATATGGGCATGTGCAAACTCGCCCTCGCTTCTTACATCAAATACAGGAAACTGTTTGCAAAGCGGTATAAATTCTTCTATGGTTAATTTGGTGATGGCCACACGCAAATGTACAATTGAAATGGAGTAACTTTTCGGCATGAAAGAATTATTACTGGTAAGACATGCCAAAAGCAGCTGGGCCAATCCCGGGCAGGATGATTTTGACAGACCCCTGAACGATAGGGGACAGAAAGATGCGCCCATGATGGCACAAAGACTCATTCAAAGAGGGGTAAACATCAATGGAATCGTTACCAGTACAGCTTTGCGTGCTATTACGACTGCCCGGTTT
>CALEST010000106.1 GCA_937907555.1 uncultured Sediminibacterium sp. | reverse complement strand
GGATAATAGCCACCGTAAAAGCGTTATTGCTTACCTGAAAGCAGGTCAGGCTGGTACCATTTACCGAAATCGAGCCTTTTTCAATTATAAGGGCTGCAAAAGCAGGATCAAATTCAAAGCGGTATTCCCAGCTACCATCCAATGTTTTAGCCTCAGTACAAATAGCGGTACAATCCACATGCCCCTGTACAATATGCCCATCCAGACGGCCATTCATGACCATACAACGTTCCAGATTCACTTTTCTGCCCGGTTTCCATGCCGCCAGATTGGTCTTGCGAATGGTTTCTTCAATAGCAGTTACCTGATAACTATTACCATCTATCTTCTCTACTGTTAAACAAACCCCGTCATGTGCCAGACTCTGATCTACTTTTAATTCCGGAGCAATGGATGCCTGCAAAATAAAAGTTACATTGGTTCCATTTGTCTGAATGGCTTCCACAACACCCAGTGTTTCTATGATTCCAGTGAACATATATTAACTTATTATACCTGTTTTCCTTTTAACGCTCCACTCACCGCCTGATCCATAGCCCTTTCCGCAAAAGGTCTGCTGATTTCATTCAGTTCTTCAATCTTGGTCTGGATTAGGTTTTTATCATTCATAGTCAATGCCATCTGCAGGTTTTGCATGGCTCCGGCCGTAGCAATCATTTCATCCTTTGTTAATAGCCCGGCATTCTTGGCAATGAACTTTTCTGTTACAGATAAAATCTGTTCAGCCTCTGTTCTGGCTTCCACCAATGCCCTGGTTTGCATATCATCTTTTGCATGTGTAATACTATCCATCAGCATTTGCTCCACTTCTGCATCGGTTAATCCATATTGTGGTTTCACTTCAATACTTTGCTCTACCCCACTTCTTAATTCTTTGGCAGTAACAGATAAAATACCATCTGCATTGATCAGAAAACTCACTTCCACTTTGGGCATTCCAGCCGGCATTCCGGGGATTCCTTTAAAATTAAATTCAGCCAGTTTACGGTTGTGCTGTACCAGGTCTCTTTCACCCTGAAAAACAGAAATCCGCATAGACCCTTGTCCGTCTTTTTGAGTGGTGTATTGACGCGAAGCCCTGTTGGGAATCTTAGCGTTTCGTGGAATTAAGACATCCATTAATCCCCCCATGGTCTCAATACCCAAACTCAAAGGAGTAATATCCAGCAATAAAAAATCCTTATTGTTACCAGCCAAAATATCGGCCTGAACCGCAGCACCAATGGCAACCACTTCATCCGGATTTACGGAGTCATTTACGGGTTTACCAAAGTAGGCGCTTACTTTTTCTTTTACCAGTGGCACACGGGTACTCCCCCCCACCATAATTACAGCATCAATTTCAGTGGTCTGCAAACCCGCATCAGACAAGGCTTTGGAGCAACACTCAATCGTTTTATTTACCAGAGGGATTAGACACGCATCAAACTCGGAACGGCTGATAGACAGTTTGTATCCATTCCAGTCCGCTGCAAATGCTGTTTGCTGGCTCAGGGTTTTCTTGGCTTCCTCGGCCAGCAAGCGCAACGACTGCAACACTGCTTTATCGTTTTGTATTGCACTGAATGGAACTTCAATTTGCTTTAACCAGAATTCCATAATGGCTCTGTCAAAATCATCTCCACCCAAATAAGTATCTCCGTTGGTGCTCAATACTTCAAAAATGCCATTGCTAATTTGCATTATGGAAACGTCAAAAGTTCCACCGCCTAAATCATATACTGCAATGGTTTTGTTTTCGTCTTTGTGAACGCCCAAACCATAGGCCAGACTGGCTGCAGTAGGCTCATTCACTATCCGCAACACGTCTAATCCCGCCAGCTTGCCAGCATCTCTTGTTGCCTGACGCTGTGCATCATTAAAATAAGCCGGAACAGTAATAACCGCTTTATTTACGGGCGTCTTAAGTATATGTTCTGCTCTGGCTTTGAGCTCTTTTAAAATAAAAGAACTCAATTCTATAGGAGAATAAAAACGATCCCCTATCTGTACTTTCACCAGGCTATCTGTATCATCATCAATTACTTTATAGGTAAAGAAACCTGCATTTTCTTTTACATCCTTGTAGCTTTTACCCATTAATCTTTTGGCAGAAAAAATGGTATTGGCTGGATCGGTTTCCAGATAAGTCTTTGCCTGCTCTCCTACTTCGGCATTGCCAAAAGCATCAAAGTGCACCACGCTGGGCACCAGACTGCTGCTATTGTGTTCACGCAGCGCAACCGGCTGCTTGCTTTCCGGATGAATGATGGCCACCAAACTATTGGTAGTCCCCAGGTCTATCCCAACAATTACTTCTTCCTGTTGTAAACTTCCGGTTGCTATGTTAATACCAATCTTTGCCATAAGTTCTATTCAAATTGAATTGCAAAGTTATTACAATTGAACAGCCCCGTTGTTGCGATTTGCGAAATCAATTATTTATCGGGATCTTCCACAACCGTGGTGGCACTGGCAAAATCGTGCAATGGACCGCCCAGAAAAGGACTAAAAAATAAATCGATGAGCGTAAGCCTTAATAAGCTTCTGAAACCAATCATATACCAGTTGGGGCGTTTACCGTTCTTAGCCATTACCCTTGAATAGGTCAGCCATTTCCCGGGCGTTTTCAGGAAAATCAATTCAAATAAAAAGTAATAGGCAAACATCATTGGAAAGAAAAACCATCCGAAATGGAAAGGCGTGTAACGCCAGTAAACCACATAAAAATTGTACCATTTAAAAAACACAATTGCCAGGATGGTAATAAGTATGGTATCGATAAAAAAATTGATTGCCCTGGTTCCGTCGCCTACACTTTTCATGTCTGTTGATTATGGCACAAAGGTAGCGCATTGGCCAATTGAGTCTAACTTTTGTACATTTGCCCCTCAAATACTTTTCAAATGAACTTAGTGGAAGAATTACGGTGGAGAGGCATGTTGCAGGATATCATGCCTGGCACAGAAGAATTGTTGAATAAGGAAATGGTTTCCGGTTATATAGGATTTGATCCAACCTCTGACAGTTTGCATATTGGAAGTCTGGTTCCCATCTTGTTATTGGTGCATTTGCAAAGAGCAGGACATAAACCTTTTGCACTGGTTGGCGGTGCTACCGGCATGATCGGCGACCCTAGTTTTAAAAGCGAAGAAAGAAATTTATTGAGTGAAGAAGCTTTACAGCACAATCTGGAGGGTATAAAAAAACAGCTAAGCAAATTTTTAGATTTCAGCTCAGACGCGCCCAATAAAGCAGAAATGGTAAACAACTACGACTGGTTTAAGGATTTCAGTTTCCTGAACTTTATCAGAGACGTAGGTAAGCATATAACTGTCAATTACATGATGAGCAAAGACAGTGTGCGCAAGCGCCTGGAAGGCAATAACGGCATGAGTTTTACTGAATTTACCTACCAGCTGATTCAGGGATATGATTTCTACTGGTTGTACCAAAATAAAAACTGCAAGCTACAGATGGGCGGAAGCGACCAGTGGGGAAATATTGTAACCGGAACAGAAATCATACGTAGGAAAGCAGGTGGTGAAGCATTTGCGTTTACCTGCCCATTGTTAACCAAGGCAGACGGAGGAAAATTCGGAAAGACAGAAAAAGGAAATGTAT
>CALEST010000105.1 GCA_937907555.1 uncultured Sediminibacterium sp. | reverse complement strand
GTTTTCCTCGTCTTGATTACGGGTTTGCTGAAAGAAATGCTCCAGATCTACTTTACTGAATGCTTCGCTTTTTTCATCAACACGTACATTGAATAAGTACTTTAAAATCCATTGAGAAACATTCACGAAAAACCTAGCCAATGGCTGGAATAGGGTATGGAAGAAATTAGCTAGCGGTGCGAAGAAGTGTAGCAAAGTGTCATTCTTGCCTCTAAAAATGGCTTTGGGTATAAATTCACCCAACACCAATACAATGAATGTAGAAAACAGGGTAGCTGCAAATAGTTTGAGGTATTCATTCTCTATATGGAAAGGATTCCACAATGTTTTCTTGAGTAATGCATCAACTAGCAATCCGTAGATAACTAAAAAGAAATTCAAGCCAATTAAGCAGGTGCCTATAAAGCGCGCAGGATGTTCTAAAAATCCGGCAATGATGATACCGCTACGCTTACCTTGTTTTTTGCGCAGTTCGATATTGAGCCTATTGCCGCTGACAAAAGCAATTTCATACCCAGCAAAAAAGGCAATGAACAACAAGGTCACAAAAATCCAACCGATGGTATACAACTCACTCATAGTACTAACTTACGAAATCTGTGCAAAGCTACACAAATAAAGAGGTCCCGCTGAATAGCGGGACCGTGCAGTCATTGTTCCAACAACAACTGTGTGAGATATATGCACATGAGAAATATGCTTACTTAAGGTCAACCGTACAGTTCTGGCACTTTAGCACCAGTTTGGCGCCACCATCACCTACTTTGGCTGTAAAGCTGCTTGGATTATTGCCTTCTGCAGCAAGTTGATTGAGTTGAGCAAGTGTTGTATTTCCTGTCTCTTTCATTGTATCCACTTTAAACTTCTTCTCAAAATTGCCATAGACTGTGCTATATGGTCCAGTAAAGTCTATGGCATAATTTTTTACGTTACGCATAGGGATGCGGATATCAGCATACTTGTTGTCGACGGTAATATTGTCTACAGCAGCACCCACATTGCGCACTTTGATATCAGCATTGGTGCCATCCATTTCTAATGAAGTATTGAGTTTGGTAATACGCAGATTACCATAGCTTTTTGTGCCACTCAGACTGCCTACTTCTTCCAACTCATATTCGTCGTTGGTGCTGCGCATGGTGATTTTATTGCTAGTGCCTACTTCAATAGTGGCGTACTTGCTATCGATATCTAGTTCATCAGCACCGGCAAGGGTCAGTCGGCCATTGGTAAACTCCACCTCAGCATACTTGCTGTTGCCAAAGTTGGCGTTGCCATAACGTGCACGCAGTCTTAAGTCGTTTACATTACCACCTTCTACATTACCATTGGTGATATCAAGCTTAAGGTTAGCTAAATCGCCTAATTCGATATCTGCATAACGTGTTTCAATATCCATTTTGCTATTGGCAGGTACGAACACGGTAACAACGCGACGAGTATTGCTCTTGGTGCCGATGTTTTGTCCCTGTCCGTTAAAGAGGGCCACACCATCGCTGCCAGAGTTCCAGCCATAGGTATTACCCATAATGGTGTAACTACCGCTGCTTACATTACCTGATTTGATTTTGACTGAGTTGCCCAAAGTACGAATAGAAAGGTTGAGTTTTTCAAACCATTCTTCATCACTTAATTTGCCTTCACCTTCAAAGAAAACAGTTGTCACCACTTTTACTTTTTGTTCTGCCCATGTTTTTACCACAATGGGGCGGTTATTGTTTTCTAGAAAAATCTCACCGCCCTTGGGCGCAACTACTTCCTGGCTTACCTCTTTACTGTTGAGGTTTTTCATATCTCTGCTATCTTTTTTATAGCCAACAACCGTTATTGGTTCACTGGCATTCTGTGGCGCTACAGGCTCTTTTGGAGGCTTTGGCGCAGTAGCGCGATATTGTTGTGCAGCAAGTGAAGTGCCGATGAGTATACTGGCACAGGCGATGATTGTTTTAACTGATCTATACATAATCAACTTGATTTTAAATATTGATAAAATAGGTTTTGGTAGTGTCTACCGGTCCACGATTTTGTTTGTAACGGTTATTGAGTTTATTCATTTCCAGTTGCAGTTGCTTCAGTACATCCAGTTTTTTCTGATACACATTGATGAGTTGATCCACCATTTCTGGTTGTAAACCCTGCTTGCGGATATCTGTTCTGATCTGTTTTTCGTCTCTGTCCATCTGATTCAGCTGTTTGGTGAAATCATTAAAATATGCAGGACTTTCTGCAAAGAGTGGCGTAGTGCTAATGCGGTTACGCTGTAAGTTGATGACTTGTACAAAACTGCCCGATAATTGATCCAAGACCTGCATAGGATC
>CALEST010000104.1 GCA_937907555.1 uncultured Sediminibacterium sp. | reverse complement strand
CCAACCGCTTTGTATTCGAGGGCTTTTTGCCTTTGAAAAAGGGAAGGCAGACACTCTTTAAAAAACTGGCCACAGAGGAAAGGACCATGATTTTTTATGAGAGTCCAATGCGTCTGGTAAAAACGCTGGAAGAAATGGCCCAGTATTTTGGTGAGGACAGAATTTGCTCAGTAGCGAGAGAGCTCACCAAAATGTTCGAGGAAAATAAAAGAGGTACTTTAAAAGAAGTGGCAGCCTATTTTAAGTCGAAATCGGTGAAAGGTGAAATTGTACTGGTGGTTGCCGGCTTGCCTGATTAGAATTCTCAAAATTATTTCAGAAATTTACTTTCCTTTATTACAATTCATTGCTAACGATAAATCAATACCATGCCTAGATTGACGCGCTTTTTGTTTTTTAATTTACTGTTCATTAGTTCAGTAGTTGCTGCACAACCCGACCGCTGGCAACAGAAGATTAAATACACCATGAATGTAAACATGGATGTGAATACCAACCGTTTTACCGGCACACAAAAAATAGATTATTTTAATCAATCTCCGGATACCTTAAACAAGATGTTTATGCATTTGTATTGGAATGCTTTCCAGCCCAACAGCAGCATGGATGTCAGAAGCAGGGAATTAGGTAAAACCAAATTGTCTGATCCCAGAAGGAACAATGATGGTTTGGATTGGGATGCAAGAGTTAAGGATCGTATCAGCAAGTTGACTCCTGAAGAAATTGGATATCAGCGGGTAAAATCTGTTACCATCAATGGGGTAGCACAAACTCTGAAAGAGCACGAAACCATTCTGGAAATTGTGTTAACCAAACCCATTCTTCCTAAGTCGAAAATTACAATGGATGTAGTGTTTGAAGCACAGGTTCCTGTTCAAATCAGAAGAAGCGGAAGAGATAATGCAGAAGGGATTCGCTATAGCATGGCCCAATGGTATCCTAAAGTGGTGGAATATGATTATCAGGGCTGGCATGCCAATCCTTATATAGCCAGAGAATTCTATGGTGTATGGGGAGACTTTGACGTGAATATTACTATCGACAAGAACTATATGGTTACTGCGGGCGGTGATTTACTCAATGCCAATGAAATTGGTTTTGGATATGAAGCCAAGGGGGTGACGGTGAAACCAGCAACAGGAAAAACCTTGACCTGGAAATGGCAGGCCAATAATGTTCATGATTTTATGTGGGCCGCCGATCCGGAGTACAAAATGATTACCAGAACAACTGAAGGAGGACCGCTCCTGCGTGTTGTTTATAAGAAAGTAGACTCTTTAGAAAATCGCTGGCAGAAAATGGCTGATACCTGCGCTTTAGTATATCCGATTATTGCAAAAACATTCGGAGCTTATCCTTACAAGACTTACACATTTGTTCAGGGTGGCGATGGGGGTATGGAGTATCCAATGGCTACACTTATTAAGAGTGCCAGTCTTGGAACTGCTATCCATGAATGGATGCATAGCTGGTATCAGATGATTTTAGGAAGCAATGAAGCTTTGTATCCATGGATGGATGAAGGGTTCACTGATTATTCAAGTACCCGTGCATTGGCTACTTTAAGAAACAGTCCTGGCTTTTGGTATACGGGTACTTATATGGGTTATATAAGACTGGCAAGAAGTGGGTACGAAGAACCAGCTAGCACTCATGCAGATCATTTCAATACCAATTATGCATACAGTTCTGCTGCTTATAGCAAAGGGGCTGTATTTATGGAGCAACTGGGCTATATTACTGGTGCAACTGTTAGAGATAAGATTTTACTGGACTATTATAACACCTGGAAATTCAAACATCCCAATCCGAATGATTTTATTCGTGTTGCTGAAAAGGCGAGTGGATTAGAGCTGGACTGGTACAAAGAATACTGGATCAACAGCACCAAGACTATTGACTATGCAGTAGGAGATATTGCGATGTTGAATAATAAAGCTACTGTTACCATTAAGCGTCTGGGAAAAATGCCAATGCCGGTTGATGTATTGGTAACATTCAAAGATGGCAGCCAGGAAATGCATTATATGCCATTGGATCTTATGTACGGAGGAAAAGCGGCTGAATCGGCTGTACCCAGAACAGTGCATACCCCATGGAAATGGACACATCCTGAATACAGTTTTACTACCAGTAAAACTGTTGCAGATATCAAATCCATAGAAATTGATCCCAGTCAGCGTTTGGCAGATATCAACAGAACCAATAATAAATTGGTGATTCCTGATTAAAATACTTACATGAAAATAAAAACCCGCAGTTATCAGATGCTGCGGGTTTTTTATTGAGGTTACTTTAAAGCTTATTATTTGGCAACGTGTAAAATGTATTTTTCCTCGAAATATTCTTCCGGAAAAATTTTCACAATCGGCATCATTTTAGGGCGGGCTCCACTTTCAAATATTTCCTGGTTCAAATCTCCTCCCTTTAAACAAATTAAACCATTTCTGATGCTGCCATCTGTTACAGGTGTTGCCGTTTTTTTAATTAATGGCATACTCCATTTCAATAATTCTTTTAATGGTGCCACTGCTCTGGAAACGGCAAAGTCAAATTTTCTATTCGTAATGTCTTCTGCCCTTGTATGTTTGGTTCTAATGTTTTTTATACCTGCAGCTTCACATACTGCATCTACTACTTTTAGTTTTTTAGCAATACTGTCTACCAGATAAAATTCTACTTCAGGAAAAAAAATGGCCAAAGGAACGCCCGGGAAACCTCCGCCGCAACCGATATCTACAATCTGATGCCCTTTCTTAAACTCGGCAATGGCAGCTATGCTTAATGAATGCAGAACATGGTGCAGGTAAATACTGTCAATGTCCTTTCTGGAAATTACATTGATTTTGGCATTCCATTCTTTATACAACTCTTCCAGCATACCCAGCTGTTCTAATTGCACAGGACTAAAATCATCAAAGTACTTGGTAATTAATCCCAGTTTTTGCGTGGAGCTTTCCATATGGCAGGTAAAGTAAATAAGTAATAAAAAAACATCCAGATATCAAAAAACAGGAACCAGGGATAAAGGTCTTTTTCATTTAGTTTGGCCATTCCTTTGTAGAGGATGAAAGCCTGCAATAAAAAACGAATTGCATAAAATCCCACAGCCAATTGCCAA
>CALEST010000103.1 GCA_937907555.1 uncultured Sediminibacterium sp. | reverse complement strand
GGGAATTCCGCCGGGATTTGTACCACGGTGAAAATCTTATCGTAATCTTCTTCTTTTTTAGGAGCTTCTACCACACCAGTACCTGATTCAACCGGAGGAGCAACGATACCTTCGTCTTTAGCACCTTCCTGATTAATTGTACCAATCTTGGTATCTTCTAATTTTTCAACCTCCTTAATTTCATCTTCTTCCTTCACTTCCTCATCTTTTACAATTTTAGGAGGAGTGAACTTTGTGATTTCCACTTTTGGAGGCTCTTGCTTTGGTGGCGGTGGGGGTGGCGGCGGTTCAGGCTTTTTCTCTTCCTGCTGCACGTTTTCCAACGACACATCCTGCACTATTAATTCTGTCTTCGAACTTGAGGTAGAATTGGCAAGCAGGTTGCCAAGTACAGCAAGCAATATGATGAGAATCGTTCCTACTAAAGCCTTAATCATACGCTTGTTGTAGGTTTTACGCAAATCATAAGCTCCATACTCTTTGTTTCTTCCATCAAATATGATGTCGAGAATGTCTGCTGATTGAATTTTATTTACGTCCATTGTAAAAAATGTTATTAATTAGTTGCTTGTTGATATTAATTAGATGCGCCACCTGCTGTAGCACTTGCATCTGATATTTTAACCAACTGTGCTTCAGGGTCTGAAATATCTACTAGTGCATAACGCTTCAACACATTGATTGCCATCTCATCTAAAATATCTACTACATTTTTGTAAGTACAGTCAACTGAAGGCTTAATCACCACTACTAAATCCCTTTCAGGAGTATTGCGCTTCTTGTCAATCAGAACAGTTCTGATTTCCTTGAAGGTAGATGATTTAAAGTTTGATCCATCCGGTGCTAATTGACCTTCGTAATAAAAGACATTATTGTCTTTTCCTAGCAACAAGGTAATAACCCCAGATTCTTTCGCCTTATTTTGTTCCTCCGGTTTATCCGCATCTTTTGGTAAAAAGAGCTTCATAGCCGTTGGCTGACTCATGGTTGTAGTGAAGATAAAAAAGGTAATCAACAAGAAACCTAAGTCCACCATGGGTGTTAAGTCAACCCTGGTTGATAATTTTTTCCCTTTCTTGACCCCGGGGCCTTTCTTGTGGCCACCACTGTCGGAGGTATCCATTTCTGCCATGTCGGTAGAATTTAGTTTTCGTTATAAATTATTTTACTCTTCTAATTTTTCACCTTTCTGATTCATTTTCCAAAGGTCAGTGCCTACAGGAGCTGCTTCCGGACTAGTAACCATTTGAAACTTCAAGATATCATTCTTCTTGAACGCATCAATAATGGCTTTGAAAGCTGGGAACTTAGCTGCATTATCGCCCTTCAAAAGGAATGCAGGTTCTTTTTCGCCCATGTAAACTTCTTTAGTAACTCTCATCCAGGTTACCAATTCATTGTTAGCTGTATCCAATACCGGGATACCTGGCAATTTATCACCCTTGCGCTGATCTTCTGGCAATGCAAGGAATGAAGATAGACTGCCGAATGGTGCTCCGAAAAACAGTGCCTTTTTAAAAGCAGCTGTATTTAGTCCAAGATTTCTGGTGGAATTCAAAGCATTGGCAATGGCTTCTTTCTTAGACTCATCGTCCATTTCAAGAAACACTTTACCGTTTGCATCCAGAATTACCATTACATAATCTTTCTGAGGCGCCACTTTTGCAGCAACAGAATTGGGTGTAGTAACAGCAATGGCTTCAGCGGGTTTAAACTTGGTCGTTAAGATAAAGAACGACAACAAGAGAAAGGCCACGTCGCACATCGCCGTCATGTCAATATTTGTACTCTTCCGAGGTAATTTGGCTCTACCCATTGTTTTGTTTTTTACTGTTCACTTATATAGGATTCAAATCTTTGCAGATTCCACAAATAATTTCAAAATTATTTGTAGTTAGCAGCGAAGCTTTGAGTTAAAGTGAAACCAGACTCATCAATACCATAAGTAATACCATCGATACGAGTAGTAAATACGTTATAGAAAATGATAGCTACAGCAGAAGTACCGATACCCAATGCAGTGTTGAACAATGCTTCAGAGATACCTTTTGACAATTCACGAGCAGCATCACCACCACCTTCGTCACCTAGGGCAGAGAATGATTTAATCATACCTAATACCGTTCCGAACAAACCTAATAGAGTTGCTACAGAAGCGATAGTTGATAAGAATACCAAGTTCTTTTCTAACATTGGTAATTCAAGAGCAGTTGCTTCTTCAATTTCCTTCTGGATATTCAATACTTTTTGTTCAGT
>CALEST010000102.1 GCA_937907555.1 uncultured Sediminibacterium sp. | reverse complement strand
GGTGTTATTGGGTGCCTCCATCCGCCAGAAAAGCAACAGAAAACTAAAAGGGGTAGTAGTGGAAATAAGGGGTGCAGAAAAACATATGTTCATTGACGAACAGGATGTGCTGCAACTGGTGAACAGTCCAGCTCCGGTAACAGGACGTCCCATGCGTGCAATTCCATTGCGCAAACTGGAATCTCAGGTAAAGCAAAATCCCTGGGTAAACAATGCCGAAATGTTTTTTAATAATCAACAAGAATTGCAGGTAAGCATTGTAGAGAGAGAACCCATTGCCAGAATATTCGAAACCAATGGTCAGTCTTATTATATAGATACTGCCATGAACCGAATGCCCTTGAGTACAAAGCTTACCGCCAGAGTGCCCGTATTCACTGGTTATCCGGTTAGTAAAATAACCGATACCACTTTATTGCAGTCTGTGATTTTACTTTCCCGTTTAATGAATGCAGATTCATTCCTGACCGCACAGATTGCCCAGGTAGATATTGTTGCGAACAAAAAGTTCGAAATGATTCCTGTGCTGGGAGAACACCTGATTGCTTTTGGAGACTCTTCTTTGGCGGCAGATAAACTCCATCGCCTAAAAGCTTTCTACCAGAAAGCCTGGTTGCAACATGGTATCAATACCTATAAAATTATCAGCTTAGAATATAAAGGCCAGGTGGTAGCCATAAAAGAAACCCCAAAAAATGTAGTTGAAGAAAACAATATATCGATTCAAATTCCGTTAACAAGTAAAAGAAATACTCTATGAATCACAATGAAGCACCTATCATTGTTGGACTGGACATTGGTACCACCAAGATTGCTGCAATTGCCGGCCGCAAAAACGAATTTGGCAAGCTGGAAATTCTTGGATTTGGTCGCGCCAACAGCAGTGGTGTACTACATGGTCAGGTGTTGAATATTGACCAGACCATTAAAGCCATTCAGGCAGCTTTGGAAAATTGTGCACAGAGCAATCCCGATTTAGAAATCAACGAAGTATATGTGGGTATAGCAGGGCATCATATCAAGAGCCTGCAAACCAGAGGGGATATTGTTCGTCAGGATGCTGATATTGAAATCAGCAGAGCTGAAGTGGAACAACTCATCAACAACCAGCGTAAAACTTTTATTCCTGCCGGAGATCAGATCATTGATGTGATTGCGCAGGATTTTCACGTAGACAGCAACCAGAACATCAAAGACCCGGTTGGATACAATGGGGTTAAAATGGGTGCCAACTTCCATATTATTACCGGTGACAGAAACGCTATCCGCAATATCAATCGTGCCGTAACCAGAAGTGGTTTGCAAACCAAAGACCTGGTATTACAGCCTTTGGCTTCTGCCAGTGCCGTAATGAGCGAACTGGATATGGAAGCAGGTGTTGCCATTTTGGATATTGGTGGTGGTACTTCTGACCTGGCTGTTTTTTATGATGGTATTTTAAAACATACTGCCGTAATTCCTTTCGGCGGAGAAAATATTACCAATGATATCCGCTTAGGTTTGGGTGTTTTAAAAACACAGGCGGAAGCCATGAAAGTTCAGTTTGGTTCTGCTTTGGCTGACGAAGCAAAAACCAATTCCTTTATTACCATCCCTGGTTTAAAGGGAATGCCTGCCAAGGAAATCAGCGTGAAGAGTCTTGCGCAGATTATTCAGGCAAGAATGAGTGAGATCCTTGATTTTGTTACCTATCATTTAAAGCAGGTTGGATTGGATTCCCGTGCATTGAATGGTGGTATTATATTAACAGGCGGTGGATCTCAATTAAAGCACCTGATTCAGTTAACCGAATATGCTACTGGTTTAAATGCCCGCATTGGTATACCCAATGAACACCTGGCACCCAACCATATTGATGAATTAAATAAACCCATGTATGCTACCTGTATTGGTTTGATCCTGAAAGGCTACAACGACTACGATCAGCATCACAAGGAATTCAAAGAGCGTTTTGTAAAACTGGAAGTGCCTGCGAATCTGAAGAAGAAAGCAGATGCTGCTCCTGAAGCACCGGTTGCAAGCACTCCGGTAAACGAAACTCCGGCTGAAGCACCTAAGAAATCAGTTGATATGGGCCCACGAATTAAATTCTGGGACAAATTCAAAAACAACCTGATTGAATTGTTCAAAGAAGAAGAAGACCAAGTAATAAGATAAAACCCGAACCTTAATCCCTACTAACCCAAACCGTCCACTATGATTCATTTTGATCTTCCTAAACAAAAATCATCCATCATTAAAGTACTGGGTGTCGGTGGTGGTGGAAGCAACGCCGTAAACTTCATGTTTGAACAAAACATTGAGGGGGTTGACTTCATCATTTGCAATACCGATGCCAAAGCAATTGAGCAAAGCAAAGTGCCTAACAAAATTCAGTTGGGACCCCATTTAACCCAGGGTTTGGGTGCGGGAGCCAATCCTGAAGTAGGTAAAAGAGCTACTGAAGAATCTTTGGAAGAAATTAAACGCATACTGGAAGTGAATACCAAAATGGCATTCATTACCGTGGGTATGGGTGGTGGTACCGGAACGGGTGGTGCCCCTATCATTGCACAAATTTGTAAAGACTTAGGTATTTTAACCGTTGGGATTGTAACCACTCCTTTTGGTTTTGAAGGTCCGCGCAGACAGTTGCAGGCGGAAGAAGGAATTAAAGCATTAAAACCTTATGTAGATACATTGCTGGTTATCAGCAATGATAAATTGCGCATGCAGTATGGCAATTTGAAAATGAAGGAAGCATTTTCAAAAGCAGACAATGTATTGGCAACTGCAGCCAAATGTATTACCGATGTAATTAATAGCCGTGGACATATTATTGTAGACTTTGCGGATGTATGTACCGTAATGAAGAATGGAGGTGTGGCTATTTTAGGTAAAGCAGAAGTGGAAGGAGAGAATCGTGCACAGTTGGCCATTGAAGAAGCATTGTCTTCTCCATTGCTGAACGACAGTGATATCAGAGGAGCCAAGTGGATCCTGATTAATATCAACAGTGCCGAAGGTGAACACGAATGCACCATGGATGAGCTGGAAATCATTAATAACCATTTGCGTTTACAGGCCGGAGAAGATGCGGATGTAATTGTGGGTATGGGTTATGACGAAAGCCTTGATAAAAAAATTGGTATCACGCTGGTAGCAACCGGATTTGAGCACAAAGATCCATTTGCTAAACCTGCTGCTGTTAAACAGGAAGAAGCCAAGCCTGAAAAAATTGTGATGACTTTAAAAGTAGATCATCCAGCAGTTGCTACCGGTGTAATTACAGCTACTGCACCTGCTGCGGAAGCAACGCCTGCTCCTGTTGTGGAAGCTGTGAAGGTAGAAGCTCCTTCTTTTGCAGAGAGTTTAATTCCTTTTGTTGCGGAAGAACCTACGGTGAATGCAGATCCTGCAACACCAGCGGAAACCACTCCTGCTCCGGAAAAAATTTACGAAACACTGGAAATGCCCTCCACAGCTGCTCCTGTAATTGTTTTTGATTTGGCACCTTCCGAGGAACCTGCTATGCAGGCCCCTCCTGTAGTACATACGTTTGAGGAAGAAGTAGAAGCAACTTTGCCTCCTATTCCAACAGCCATTCATTCAAGTTTTTCAGGTACTGCGTTAAGCAAGCCTGCCAATATTTATGCATCAGAAGCACCTGCTGCCAAGCCTGCAGCTCCTGCGCCTGTTGTTAGCACTACACCGGAAGTAGTGGCTACACCGCAAGTGCCTCCTGTGGTATCTATACCGCAAGCACCTCCGGTGGAAGAAGAAGCGAATTTGTTCGACATGCAACTGGTTGAAAAGCCAGAAGGCTATAGTGCTCCCCAGGCTTCTATGAGTGCTGCTGCTTCCAATGAATCTGCTGATAATAGCGGCGATTATTTTGATGATGTGGAAGAGCAAAAAAGAAGAGCTGCAGAAAGAATTCAAAAACTGCGCAATCTTTCTTTTAACATGAACAATGCTTCTGATTTGAATGGAGAGTTTGATGCAGTTCCGGCCTATGTTAGAAGAAATATGGAATTATTCGGAAACACCCTTACTTCTGTAGAAAACTATTATAGCAAATACACAGTAGGGAAAGATGAGAATAACCAGACACAGCTCAACACCCTGAATACCTTCCTGGATGGTAAAAAACCAGACTAGTTAGTTTACTAACCCAACCATTATATTTTCGGATGCCCCGCTCGCTTGAGTGGGGCTTTTTTTTCACCCAACTTTTTATATGTATGTTTGTTATAATAGAAAACTAGCATATGGCAACGGTTTTAATTACCGGTGGAACGGGAACAGTGGGCACTCGTTTAACTGAATTATTAATGCACAAGGGATATTCAGTTATCATTGTGGGAAGAGGGGGTAATCAAAAAAGAGTGGTGGATACTACCGGTAATGCCAACACCTACCTTCGTTATGCCAAATGGAATATAGCAGCGCAAACCATTGATGAATGGGCCATTCGTGAAGCAGACTTTATTGTACACCTTGCTGGTGCAGGAGTGGCTGATCAGCGATGGTCTGATGCCAGAAAAAAAGAAATAGCAGACAGCCGTATTCATTCCGGTAATTTGCTGGTGAAAGCCCTAAAAGAAATTCCCAACCAGGTGAAGGCCGTAATTAGTTCTTCTGCTATTGGCTGGTACGGTCCCGATCCCCTTAATAATTCCGGATTTTCAGAAGAGGCACCTGCCTTTACAGATTTTTTGGGTACTACCTGCAAAGCCTGGGAAGAAAGCATTGCACCTGTTCAGGAAATGGATAAACGATTGGTGATTCTTAGAACAGGCATTGTACTTAGCAATGCAGGCGGAGCTTTGGTTGAATTTAAAAAACCCTTGATCACCAGAACCGCTGCTATTTTAGGAAATGGGAAACAGATGATCAGCTGGATTCATATTGACGACTTGTGTTATCAATTCATTTATGCCATTGAGAATACGGCTCTGCAGGGTGTGTACAATGCAGTTGCGCCATTTCCGGTGAACAACAAAACACTCACTTTAACCCTTGCAAAAAAATGTTGCGGCTCTTTCTATCTGCCCATTTATGTTCCTGCATTTGTCCTTAAAATTGTTTTAGGAGAAATGAGTATTGAAGTACTGAAAAGTGCTACCGTCAGCAGCCAAAAAATAGTGAATACAGGATTTGTATTTCAATATCCCACTATTGAAAAAGCACTGGACAATCTAATTAAATCCGGCACAAAATAAAATGACAAGTTAGTTCAGATCTCTTTTGCTGTGTACTTTAAAACAGATCAGCCAGATAATAACGGTATACAATATGGTCAGTATCACTTGCTGATTCACCAATGAAATGGAAAGCAGGTAAGCCTCTTTTGAGTCTTTGCCAAAGTTGCCGGTGAATGCAGGTGCCACCAAAATATTGTCGGATACTTCAATGGGAAGAAAACGAGTGATGGGAATCTTTTTATATTTTAAATAGGCAACCAGAATATTTTCAACTACCAGGTAATAGAACACAAAAATGCCCAATGCAATAAATGCTTTTTTTACCAGGTAGCCCAGTAAGAAAGCAATGGACAATTGAGCAAAGGTTTGCAAATAAAACATAGGGATATAATGCAGTTGTTCTGCTATTCTTCCCAGGTTATCCGGATCGGTATAAACGCCGAAACCCATGGCCACCAGCATGAATACCGTCATTACCACAAATGAAATAATGGCTACATCAATCAGTTTGCCTGCCATAAATTCTTTTCTGCTCCATCCGTCAATGATATTTTGTTTATGCGTACGGTAATTGTATTCATTCGTGATTAACATAATTACCAGAATGCCGGGTAGTATTACAAAGAAGGAAGAAAAATAAGCAACCGTATGGAAGGTCTCAGGAAAAGCAAACGGATTACCCAAAAGCATTTTTGCAATGCTATTGGTCATTTCCTTTCCCTGTGTTACTTGTTGGTAAACATTATAGAACATATAATTGATGCTTGGATAAGTAAGCATCACAATGGCCAGCATCCACCAGAAAGCAGGGTACTTTTTTATTTTTAACCATTCTATTTTTAAGAGAGCGCTCATGTTATTGGGTATTTAATCATTGGTTAATTCAAAGAACTTGGTTTCTAAGCTCTTTTTCTTATTCAATAGCAGGTTAAGGGTAATGCCTTTGTTAAAGCAGAATTGATTCACCGCTTCCATATTGGCAGTTCCGGCAGGAAAATGCACCTGTAAACGGTTGTTGTCTTCTTTTATAGATAATACATTGTCCATGCCGGCTAAACAGTCTTTTAAAGCTTTTAAATCCGAAGATCCGATTTCAACAATGTCTTCATTGCTTAGTACTTCATCTACCGGACCACTGGTTAATAAGGTTCCTCTTTTTAAAATGGCTACATGCGAACAAATTTTTTCTACTTCATCCAGCAAGTGGCTCGCAATAATAATGGTGATGCCGTTTTTAGCCAGTCGTTTAATGAGTTCTCTTATTTCCAGTATACCTACGGGATCAAGACCGTTGGTGGGTTCGTCCAGCAGCAATACTTCGGGATTGCCCAGTAAAGCAGCGGCAATGGCCAGCCTTTGTTTCATGCCCAGACTATAGGTACTGAATTTGGATTTTTTTCTTTCGGACAGTTTTACAATTTCCAGCACAGCATCAATATCGGCATTGGTTCCTCTTCCACTAATGGCGGAAGTGATTTTTAAATTGTCAACAGCCGATAAATAGTGATAAAAATTAGGAGTCTCCAGCAAGGAGCCAATTCTTTTTCTGTCATTGGCGGTTTGGGGTTGACAAAACCACTGATAGGTTCCGGAGTCTGCTCCCAATACATCCAGCACAATACTCATCAGTGTGGTTTTTCCACTTCCATTGGGTCCTAATATGCCAAATACACTGCCTTTGGGTATGGTTAAGGAAACCTCTTTTAATGCTTTTATGGAACCGTAAGATTTACTTACCTCCGTTAATTGCAAAACTTTTTCCATCATCATTAATTTTTAAGCCAGTTCCGAAGCTGTTTGATTACTTTTTCTTCTTTGAATATACCAAACTTATCATTGTAATCCCATAGCATGGTAGGTATTTCAAACTGCTGCATCAGGCCCGTTATATCTCTAAGATAGGTAGATTTTGACTTGGCATTGGCTAAATTGATAACGCCCGTTTCTGTGCAGATAAGCGGTAAATTCAGCTTATCGGCATCTGCTTTTATTTTCTTGATTCTGCTGTATAAGTAATCGTAATTCGATTCTCTGGGGAATCGTTCAAACTCCTTAATCACTTCTGAGTCGGGGGCTGCATCTTTTAATTCGGGCATTTTTCTTTTTCGGAAAGGATAGGGCAGGCCGGTCATATAGGTTTTCTCCTTGGTCCACTCTGCCCCCTGATGCGTAAATACATAGGGTTCATAAAAGTGAAATGTGTAAAGAATTTTTCCATCGTCTACGGGAAGTTTACCCATGGCCAGCAGCTCATTAATGCCATTGTAATTGGTTCCCCCTATAATAAATATCCGGTCATAATCCTCCTTTCTCAAAGCTTTTACGATGGTGTTGGCTGTTTGTTTCCAGGTTTCGGCACTGGTGACTGGTTCGTTGTACAATTCAAAAAACAATTTTTCACTGGAGAATTCCCTCATGTATTGCATCACCTGCTTCCAGATCTGGATGATTCTGTCGGGCTCTGTTTCCCTGTTTTGGTCGGTTAACTTGCCATAATGGTAAACAATTACCAGTTTTAGGTTCAATCTGCGGCAGTTCATATAGGTGTCATGCAATTTTTGGAGAATTGCTTCGTTTAATTGGGTGGATCCTTCCCTCATGAAGAAATCAAAAGCCACGGGCAAACGAACTGTTTCGAACCCGGCAGCGGCAATTGATTCCAGCATCGGGCGAATATCAGTTGTTAAAAGTTGTTGTTGGCTGGCCCAATATTGCTCTAACAAAGAAATATTCACCCCCTGTCCCATGGAGAGGGCGATCTTGCGGAGTGCTTCCTGATTTTGAGCGGTAACCGGGGCTGCTTCCAGTAGGAAAAAGCAACTGATGAGTACTAAAGTTCTTCGCAACACGTTTTACAGTTAAATGATTAATATTTTATCAGTAGCAGATAAGAAGTACCCATGATTGATTACCATCGGATTCCTTATGTAAATATAGACCGCGCCAAGCTAAATAATGAGCTGGTGAAGCGGGGTGCTTTCTATTCGAATGTGGCTGTGTGGACCTTAATGTTTTCACTTCCTTTGTTTTGGTTGCTGGATGTATTGTTCATGAAGGAAGACTGGATGTTTTTATTGGTCATTCGTATCCTCTTCTTTTCCATTTCTTATTTCTTTTACATTTTCGGCACCAAAAAAAGATGGGGCCATGAATTGATATTAAACTTAGTGGTAGGGATAAATATTGCATTGGTCTCTATGATTTGTGGAATTGTTCCTGTTGCAACTGGTTTGCCTTATTATTTGCTGGCTTCTATTATGATGCTACTACTGAATACCATTTTATTCTGGAGACCTTTGTTTGCACAGTTACATGCCGCTATTTCCTTTACCATCATCCTGTTCATGTACTCGCTGAACAATGAAACAGCCAGCTATGCCAGCTTGATTTCAAACGGGGGAGGGGTTTATTTTCTGGTGGCTATTTTCTCTATTGTTATTGCCTATAACCGCTACCAGATTGTAAAGCGTGAGACAGAAAAAAACCTGATTATTGAGGAATCCAACCGAAGATTACTGGAGCAGAACGAAAAAATCAATGACCAGCACCATATCATTGAAGAAAAGAACCGCCGCCTGAAAGAATTGAGTGATTATCGTCAGAATACCCTAAATATTATGATTCATGACCTGAAAAACTTTATCGGGTCTAATCAGATATCCATTGATTTAATCAATCGTAAAAGCAGTAATCTGACTTCCGACCAGAAGGAAATTTTGAGTTATATCACCATGGGGAACGAAAAACTGCACTACCTGAGTCAGAAACTGGCCGAGTCTGCAGAAGCCGATTCTGGTAAAATTTCCTACCGGATGGAACAATTCGATATTATTCCTGAGGTAGAAAAAGCTGCAATTACCCTGGTGGATGCCGCCAGTATTAAGCAGGTAAACCTTCAGGTTCACCTGTCTCCGTCCGAAGTAATGGTAAATATTGATAAAATATTTTTACGTCATATATTATTCAAGCTACTTTCTAACGTTATTAGGTTTATCCAAAAGGGTTCTTCTGTTAGTATTCACGCCAATGACCTGGATGGGTCTTGTATTATTGAGATCATCAATAAGACCAATAACCCCATCGGAATGGAAAAACTGGATGAATACTTTAGCCGATTAACCAATCCTAACCAGTCTGATTTGGCCACCAACCATTCAGGCATGGGATTTTCTATTGCCAAGCAGTTAACCGAAGATATGGGAGGTTCGCTGACTTATGAAAGCAATGTGACTGTTGGAAACTATTTTAAACTCAAATTCAAACTGGCTTAGTTTAAATACCCCGAAATCATGAAAACAAAATCATCCCTGCTCGTACTCTTCCTGCTGATAGCTGGTAGCATTATTGCCCAGGACTTCAAGACCCGCTCCCTGGAAGCAATGGGTTACCGGAATGAATCCATCATGGGTATTAATGGTGCAATCTCTTATTTCCTGAAACTACAGCCAAGAGACGATGTAGACCGAACCAACCTGGTGCTGCAGGTAAAGCCTTCTCAGGTTTTAAGAGAAGATATGTCTACCATCACGGTTTCGTTAAAAGATGAGCCTGTATATACCACCCGTTTGGTGGCAGACGCCATTGACTCTGTAATGACGATTGTAATCCCCCTGAATAAAAGATATGTTCAGGAAGATGGTCGTTTTATTAAGTTGAGAATTGACGCCAAAATGGCGATGTCTGATGAATATTGTAAAGACGTTGACAATCCTGCTATTTGGGTAACCATCCGTAACTCTTCTTATTTAGAAGTTATTAAACAGGAACGTTCTACTTACTATCACAGCTTAAAAGAAACCATTTCTGAATACAATTCAGTAGCAACACCTGTAAATGCCGACCTGGACGACTTAACCAGTGGCTCAATCATATTTGCATTATTAAAGCAGAAGGGTGGTTTGGAAGATATTGTTACAACCAATTTCAGAAATACCGATTCTTCTGTTGGAACAACCGTGGTAACAGGTTTATACAACAAACTTCCTGCCTACATTCAGGCGCAATTACCTGAATTTAAAAACGGTCAGGGCCTTATTAAAAACCTGATTTTCCCCAATGGAGATAACGTTTTAGTTATTACCGGTAAGGATCCGGAAGGATATAAAAAAGCCATTTACACCCTAACGAATTACAAAATCATCAATGGTAGTTTCTCTTATACCATGTTGGTTGATGTGGGTCAGCCGGCTTACTTTGACAAGAATCAATTGCCCGTTGTTTTCTCGCTGGAAGAATTGGGAGGCACACCTAAATTAATGGAAGGTATTGGAGCATTGAAAACGAACTATGCGTTTTCCCTTGCCGATTACAATGCCATTCCTAAAAAATTGACTTTCCATCTGGAAGCCATGCTTTCCATGCTGAAGGAAGGAGACCGTGGTTTCTTAAACGTTTACCTGAACGATAACCTGGTATTCAGTACCGACTTACACGATAAAACTAGTTTTAATGGAGACATTGAACTAAAGCCTTACCTGCTTACCAAAAACAACTCGCTGGTAGTGGAAATGCGTTTCCATGGTGCGGGTGGTATTTGTAAGGAAGGCTTCTCTAACTTCTTCGGTTTCATTGATACCAAAACCTCTAACCTGGTATTCTCTGGTGAAAAAGTAAATGAGTTCTACAACTTCTTTAACTACCCCGGAGAGTTCAGAAAGAAAGCCTTGCGTTGTATTGTTACACCAAGCCTGATGCCTTATCTTGCGGCTTCTTTGGGAGAACTGGTGTTCCAGTTGAATACCGCTACTTTGGCTGCCAACTATTTGTTTATTCCTGAACTGGTAACTTCTGATAAAGCCAATATGAACGATATGGCAAATATGAATGCCATTGCCTTATTGCACAGAAATGATCCATTGATCAAGAACTTTGAAAAGAACTTACCTGTACAATTCAACAGAGACTTCCAGTTGTATAAAGATATCAGTGGAGAAACATCCTACTCTATCAACGACTTCTCTAATTCAGGTATCGCACAGATTTTCCGACAGGGTAGTTCTACCTTCCTGCTCGTGAGTGCGCTGGGTGATTCCAGTATCAGTGATGCCTTCGAAGGAGTAATCAAGAGCTTTGGATCGCAGTACTCTGCCATTGAAAGTAACGTGTGTATTGCCAACAGTAAAGGAAAGAGTAATTTCTTCTTTAAACTGCCCGACAATGCCGGCCTGGTTACCTACAGAGGAGACAAGAATAATTTGGCATTGCTTTGGAATAAATACAAATATTTCATGCTGGCCGGTTTAGGTATCCTGTTGGTACTTGGTTTCTTCTTCATTAGAAAGCGTGTGAAAAAATCACAGGAGATTGTATAATTGGTTCCTTAAAAATCCGTAGCATCTATGCCTGTTTGTGCCTTGAATAATATGATTAGTGTGGGCTTGTTCACCACGGCCAAACTGGAGGAAATTGATGTGATTGCTGATGAGTTCGACTATGCGCAAATAAAAGCAGCGCTGAACTTCGGGTACCTTACCCGTAAAGCCTATGTTGCTTTTCTGGAGCGTTCAGGTTTTCCGCTGGTGGATGTTCGTAACGAAGTATTAGACGAAAGCTTTGTTGAACAATGCGACCTGCTGCACCTGAACGCTTTTTTATATTTACCCATGCGGAACGATGGCAGAGGTAACTTACTGGTAGCCGCTGCCGATCCAATGGATGAAAGATTGCAGGGTTATCTGGAAATGAAGTTCAATGCCAAAGTAAAACTGGTGGCTGCTTCGGATCTGGATATTACCTGGATGGTGCACAAATTAAGAGGGGAATACTATGTAAAGGAATCCGTATTCAGCCTGATGCGCAAGGATCCTGATAGTTCGGGTCTTACTACTTTTACCGATTCCCAATTGGTGTTCATATTTGTAGCCATTGCCATTGCATTTATTTTGCTGACAGTCAATTTTGTCAATAGTTTTATTTTCTTCAACCTGTTCTTCAGCTTTGTCTTTTTGTTTTCCATTGTTTTTAAATTATACATTGCCTTAAAAGGCTCTAAGTACGAGCTGGTAGAAGTGGTTACCAAGGATGAAGTAAAAGCGGTAGACAATGATACCCTGCCAGTGTACACCATTTTGTTGCCAGTGTATAAGGAAGATAAACTGATTCGTAAATTAATATGGAACCTGAGAAGTCTGGATTATCCCAGAGGGAAACTCGACGTTAAATTATTAATTGAAGAAGACGATGATAAAACCCTGAACGCCGTTCGTAACCTCGATTTCCCGGCTAACTTCGAAACCATTGTGGTTCCTTTCCACATGCCCAAAACAAAACCCAAAGCCTGTAACTATGGCTTGTTCTTTTGTAAGGGAACTTATTTAACTATCTACGATGCAGAAGACGTTCCGGATTCTGACCAGTTAAAGAAAGTAGTGAGTTTGTTCAGAAAACTTCCCAAAGACTATGTGGTATTGCAGGGAGCACTTAATTATTTTAACAAGAATGAGAACCTGCTTACCCGCATGTTCACTTTGGAATATTCTTATTGGTTCGATTATATGTTACCGGGTCTTCAGTCGCTGGATGTTCCTATTCCATTAGGAGGTACTTCGAATCACTTTAAACTGGACAAGTTGAAGGAACTGGGTGGATGGGATCCCTTTAACGTTACGGAAGACGCCGACTTAGGTGTACGAGTATTTGAAAAGAGATACAAGGTTGGGGTGGTAAACAGTACTACACTGGAAGAAGCAAACAACGAACCCTTTAACTGGATTCGTCAGCGTTCCCGCTGGATCAAGGGATACATGCAAACCCTGCTGGTGCATATGCGCAACCCTCCGAAACTGGTTGGTAAAATTGGATGGAGAGGATTTTTTGGATTCAACTTCTTCGTTGGTTTTACACCCATTACATTCCTTTTGTATCCGGTTTTGCTGGGCTTTTATATTGTGTATCTGGTATTTGATTTGCAAACCGTTCGTGTGTTGTTTCCGGACTGGGTATTGTATATATCCATTTTTAACTTTGTGGCCGGTAATACGCTCATGATTTATGTAAATATGCTGGCG
>CALEST010000101.1 GCA_937907555.1 uncultured Sediminibacterium sp. | reverse complement strand
AAAGAAGTGTTACAACGCATGAATATTCTTCGCGTTTTCTTAAACGATATGAATGCAGAAGAAGCAATGAACGAGTTGTTGAAACGCATGCGCGGAACCAAGAACAACGAAGAGTTCTTAGCCAGCATGAATCGATAATTTTTCTGCGAGAATTTTTCGCGAAACCGTTAACCTATATAATTGACAAGGGCACCGCTAAAAAACGGTGCCCTTTTTTGATGTCTGCCCCCAGAAATCAACTGCTTATAACCAGTGTGCAAAGGCAGTTTTAGAGAAGAATGGATTCTTCAAATGATTTTCCAAAACGATCTGTTGCACGTACGGTAATTTTTTTTGCTCCCGATGATGGCTTAATAAAAAACAAATGATCCGTTAAAGTAGGTTCTACAAACTTGTGTTTTTGCGGAAGCGAAGGACCCTCATACAACTCAACCGCCCAAGGGTCTTTGGCCACTCTTTGGATTGGAGCCCCTTTGGATTTACCATCTTCCCACCACTCAACTTTCCATTTGGTATCCCAATTCCAAATATTCACTGCAATTTCTTCAGGATTGTTTTTGTCATATCCTTTCGGATAGATTCTTAACTGATGATTGATGTCTTTGTCTGTACTCTTATAGTACCAACGAATATCTGACCCATTTACTTCATACACTCCATAGCCCCTGGGTGTGCCATCTCCACAGATAGGGCCGGTCCACCAGGCACCACAAACGGTTCCGTGATTATGTTCCATGATATTGCCTTCCTCCCAGGATTCATTGAAATGGGTATGGCCCGACATGATATGGACTTTGTAAGGCGCCAACAAACTGTAGAGTTTTTTTCTGTTAGATACAGTTCCGCCAAAATCCTCTTCTTTTTTGTTTCGTTTGGGCGCCCCTGTATAGGTTGGGATATGAACATTCACTACTACAGTTGTGCCTGGCGCTACAAACTGAAGATCTCTCTCTAACCAAGCCAACTGCGTTTCCGTAAAATAACCAATGTATTTTTTAGCCGTTCCAATAAAAAACACATCGTCTAAAACTACATAGTGAATAGCGCCCCTGTTGAAGGAATAATAGGTAGGTCCAAATTGCTCCTTGAATGTTTCTGCTGAATAATCATCTGTTCTGGAATTTAAATCCATATCATGATTTCCAATCACATTAAAGAATGGAACACCTGTCATTTCAATGGCTTCTTTGTAATCCTTAAAGTATTCAAACTTGTCCCATACCAAATCTCCACAGCCAATTCCATGAAACAAGGTATTGGTCGGGTATTGCTGCATCAGTTTTTTAAAATCAGGAACAGTTGTGGCTTTCAGTTGTGCACAATCATCAGCAGAAATCATTTGAGTGTCTGCCCACACAACAAAATTGTGCTGCTGATCATCTACCGATAATTTTTCCAAAACAAAATCATGAGAAAAAGTTCCACGCTTTCCTTTTACGGACACAAAAAATTGAGGGATATTATTTTTATGTGTAAACGCATAACCCGCTGGGGTACTGATATATACAAAGTCAGCATTTTCTTTTACTACAAACTCATACTCTCCGTTCTTATTGGTTTGGTAAACACCTATTCCATCTGTTACACTTACTCCTGCTATACCCTTTCCATTGCTTGTTACCTTACCCCTCACCAACAGCTGATCCTCTTTGTTGAATCCTGCGTTTCGGGTTTCGGCCATCACCGAAGGCAAAGCAAATATGCCTCCGGTGAATCCTATATTTCTTAAAAAATTTCTTCTTTTCATTGGTTGTTATTTTATTTCTCCCACCACACTTTAATATTAATATTGTCTCCGCCCATGTCTTGTACTGCCTCATTGTAGTTTTCTGTATTGGTACTCTGAACTGCTGGTGGATAGCGATATCTTACTGGCATGATTTTATTATTCAACATCCCATCGGCCACTGGCATTACAGGGAAACCTGTTCTTCTGTATTCAAACCATTGCTGAAAATCGGTAAAGTATAAAGCATAATATTTCTGCAGCATAATGCGCTCTAATGTATTGTTGTATGCCGCTTTTACATTGGTGAAATAATCAGCCGGCATTACTGCACCCCATTGTTCAATAGATGCTTTTACCCCTCTTTCATAAGCTGCTTTTGCTGCAGCCGTATTGTTATTTCTGAATTCTACTTCAGCCCTGATTAATTCAACTTCGGCATAACTCATTAATACCACTGACATGGGTGCGGTAACCAAGGCAATATTTTTATTGGAGGGAACATAATCGAACTGGTTATCGCTTCCCGCATATCCACTCGGGATACCCTTGTATCCAATATTTGCATTGTTCAGTTTGTTTCTCGCCTGTGTTAACCATCTTGCTCTTCTGGGATCGTTGAAATCATTCAGGTTGTCGGTAAAAAATAAACCAGCTGCGCGGAATGTAGTGAAATCAATAGCCCGGCCCCAAGGAGAAACAAAAGGAGTGACCCCAGATAACTTTAAAATAGCTGCCTGATCATTAGAAGTAAAAACTGGATATTTTACCGGATTATCAATCAGTTTTTTCAATTTAGCTAGCGTACCCGCTTCCGTTCTTTTGCTCAGGCGCAACAACAAACGCATCTGCAAAGAATTGGTAAATCTTTTCCAATTACTCACATTGTTTGCATACAGCATATCTGTTCCAAAAACCATGGGTCTTGTAGTTACATATAAATTGTTGGCAGAGTCTAAATCAGCAATGATTTTTTCATATACCTTTTGCTGCGTAGTAAATTTAGGTCTAAAGATTCCTTCGTCGCCCTTTGTTGCTTCTTCCATAGGAATATCACCAAAGCAATCGGTTAAGTTGGAATATATCATTGCATTCAGCGTCATAGCAATGGCTTGGTAGTTGGGGTCTTTTTGTTCTACCGCTGAATTATACATTTCCTTCACATTCGTTAACCAGCGATAATAAGTAGTCCAGGTAGAATTGCCTGCTGTTTCTGTAATATC
>CALEST010000100.1 GCA_937907555.1 uncultured Sediminibacterium sp. | reverse complement strand
TTAAACACAGAGACCCTGCTTTCTGGGAAGTGGCTGAGCAAATGAATCCACAACGTTTGATGCGTGCATTGGAAGTATTGAATGCAACCGGTCAATCGATTCTTCATTTCAGAAATGCCACCAAAAAAGAACGTCCATTTCGTATAGTTAAAATCGGGTTAGAAATGCCGATGGAAGTATTGACCAAAAGAATTCATCAGCGGGTAGATGAAATGGTGGCGGCCGGATTGTTTGAAGAAGCAGCTTCTGTGATAGATTATCGCAATCAAACTGCTTTGCAGACGGTAGGGTACAGGGAAGTATTTGATTATATGGATGGTAAAATTTCCAGGGAAAAGGCAATTGAGCAAATTAAAATTCATACCCGCCAGTATGCCAAGCGTCAGTTGACCTGGTTTAAAAAAGATCCTGAATTTGTTTGGTTCAATGCAGGAGTTGTCCCAATGGAAAACATACTATCGCGAGTGATTGAAGGCTAATTTTAATAAATATTCACTTCTCTCTCTAACAGGATTCCGAATTTTTCCTGAACGCTCTCAATAATTTCACTGGACAAAGCATAAATATCGGTTCCTGTTGCCTTTCCATAATTTACCAGTACAAGGGGTTGAAAAGGATAGCATCCTGCGTCTCCTTTTCTATATCCTTTCCAGCCTGTTTGTTCAATTAACCAGGCAGCTGGTACTTTGGTCATGAACTTATCACTTCCGGGAAAGCCCGGTATTTCCGGATATAATTTTTGAAGTGCTTCGTAAAAAGTTTGATGAATGACCGGGTTTTTAAAAAAACTGCCGGCATTGCCAATTTTAGCAGGGTCAGGCAATTTGCTTTGGCGAATTTGAATTACTGCATTGGAAATGGCTTCAATGCTCAATTCCCTTACCCCCATTTCTTCCAGTGCCTGTTCAATATTTCCATAACTGACTGTGAACTTGGGCTGCTTTCTTAATTTATAGGTAACAGAAACAATCAGGAACTGATTGCGCAGCGATTGTTTAAAAATACTCTCACGATATCCGAATTTACATTGGGCATGTGTAAAAGAAACCATTTCCCCATTGGGTAAATGCAAGGCATCCAGGCTTTCAAAAACGTCTTTGATTTCCACGCCATAAGCGCCAATGTTTTGCATGGGAGACGCTCCCACATTGCCTGGTATCAGACTCAGGTTTTCAATTCCCTGGTATTGATTTTTTACGCAATACTGCACAAAGGAATGCCAGTTTTCCCCGGCCATTGCTTTAATGTAGATATAGTCGTCATCTTCTTTTATTTTGCTGATGCCCTTTAAAGTATTCTGCAGAACCAGACCGTCATAATCATGAGTAAACAAAATATTGCTGCCTCCACCCAATACAAGCAATCGCTGCTGATGGGTTTTATTCCATTCCAATATTTCCTGTATTTCTTCCAGACTTTCTGCGGTTGCAAAGTATCTTGCTGATACATCAACGCCAAAACTGTTGAAGGGTTGTAAGGAAATATGTGATGTTATTTTTATCATTTTAATAAACAGGGTCGGTATTTGGAATAATATGAACGGATCTGTATCGCTGATGCGTGTGCAATATGATCATTTGTTGCTGTATGGCTATTTTACAGGTCTGAACAGTGTTTGCGTCTTTGGGTAATTTAATCAATAGTTCCCAAAGGTATTGGTTCCTGATTCTGTCTACAACGGGTTGTGAAGGGCCATTGATAAAATTACCAAATACCGACTGCAACCCCTGCTTCATAATATTGGCCGCTTCTTCCGCAATTTGTTTGTCCTTGTGTTTAAAAATCACCTGTATCAGTCTGGTGAATGGAGGGTAGTGGAATTCTTTTCTGTTGGCAATTTCAAATTGATACAATCCCTGATAATGGTGTTGTTGAACAAAAGGAAGTACCGGATGATGCAGGTTGCTTACCTGAACCAATACTTTCCCCAACCCATCTTTTCTGCCCGCTCTTCCGCTAACCTGTTCCATCAGTTGGTAAGCCCGCTCGTTTACCCTGAAGTCAGTAAAATTTAAAATGCCATCGGCGTCTACAATCCCTACTAAATTTACTTTTTCAAAATCAAGCCCTTTTACCACCATCTGTGTGCCTACCAGTATATCAATCTTGTGTTGCTCAAATTGTTTAATGAGATTATCATGGTCGTGTTTGCCGCGGATACTATCGTAATCCATTCGGGCAATTACAGCTTCGGGAAAAGCTTCAGCTACCAGTTCTTCTATTTTTTCTGTACCAAAATTTTTCTGAATGAAATGATGACTGCCACAGGCATGACAGGTTTGAAGCAGAGGATAAATGGTGCCACAGTAATGACAGGCTAATTTCTGCTTAGTCTTATGAAAAGTCAGGGTTACATCACAGTGATTACAATGCGGAATCCAACCACAGGTATCACAGAGCAGATAAGGAGCATAGCCTCGTCTGTTTTGAAAAAGAATGACTTGCTTCTTGTCTTTTAGTGTCTGGTCAATGGCCGCCAGTAATTCATCTGACAAAGGCTTTGCACTCCTTTCTTTTGCAGGTATTTTCTTCAGGTCTATCAGTTGAATTTCAGGTTGTGCCACATCAGCAAAACGTTCGGTAAGTGTTACCAGTGCATACTTTCCCTGCTCTACATTATAATAGCTTTCAATAGAGGGGGTAGCAGAACCCAGCAATACTTTTGCTTTGAACAATGATGCATAATATATGGCAGTATCGCGGCTATGGTACCTTGGTGCAGGATCCTGTTGCTTGTATGAGGCATCGTGCTCTTCATCACATATAACCATTCCCAGGTTATTGAAAGGTAAAAACAAGGCAGATCGGGCCCCCAATACTACTTTGGTTTCTCCTGAATTAATTTTATTCCAGATTTCAACCCTTTCGTTGGGATTGAATTTGGAATGATAAATGGCAATATGCCCTCCCAGACTTTTTTGCAATCTGCGAATCATTTGAGCCGTCAATGCAATTTCAGGTAACAGATACAAAACCTGTTTGCCCAATTGAATCTGCTCTTCAATCAGCTTCATGTACAATTGCGTTTTCCCACTGGCGGTGATTCCGTGTAACAAACAAACGGATTTGCTTTCAAAGCTTGTTCTAATTTCTTGCAAAGCTTTTTCCTGCGCAGGAGAAAGGGTAAAATCTAGTTGCAGCAGTTTGGGTAGAGAGGGTAAACGGTCTGCATTTCTTTTTTCTGCCATCAGTATCCCTTTCTCAATTAAACCTTTTAACTGTGCCGCACTGGCATTTGCTTTTTTCAGCAATTCAGGCTGCGTAACAATGCCGCTTGTGTTTTTTAAATGCAAATAGGCCAGCAGCAATTCCATTTGTTTGGGCGCTCTGCTCCAGTTATTTAAAAGTTGTTCCAGTTGTTCTTCCCTTGCATACTGTGGATGCAATAAAATATAAGTCTCTGTTTTTTGCTTGTATTTTTCTTTGAGTTCCTCCCATACATAACAGACCCCTTTTTCTAACAGTTTTTTTACAATTGGATAAGTATTATGGGTGTCGAGTAATTGCTGAACTTCACTGATTTTTAATTCGCCCTTTATTTCCAATGCTTCGGCAACAATAAATTCCGAATCGGATAAATCACTAAAATCCAGACTTCTTTCCTCGTTCCATTGTAACACGCTTTCGCTGGATAATTTTAAATTGGCTGGTATGGCCGCCTGCATTACTTCTCCCTCCGAACACATATAATATTGGGCAATCCACTCCCATAATTGTAATTGTTCGGCATGTACTACAGGCTGTGTGTCCAGGATATTCAGAACAGGAGCCGGATTTAAGCCGGCAGGAATTTCAGTCAGTATTTTTTTTACAATGCCCGCATACCGTTTGTTTTTTCTGAGTGCTACTTCCACCCGTATACCCGGAGCTATGGAGTCCTGAAATTGCTCAGGTACCTTCCATGTATAATTTTTGGGCAGGGCCAGGGGGATAATAACTTCAACAAAAAGGAGCTTCATTACAGCAAAAATACAGCTATGGCGTTGGATAACTGTTATATCGTTTTAATCCCGCTTCCATGATTTTATACACACGGTCTTTAAGGGCAGGAAGGTCTTCCATGGTCAGTCCTTTTACGGGCACTTCCTCCAGATAAACCACCCTGTTCAGCCCGGGAGTCATTTCAAAAACAGACCGATAGTGTAATCTTTTTAATGTATCTACCAGTAATAGGGGCTTGATAGGGGTTTGTGTTTCTATGGCAATTCTGAAAGCACCATCAAAGAATGACTTCAAAGGTTGTCGGGTTTCATTAAATGTACCTTCAGGGAAAATAATAATGGAGATATTGTTTTTAATGGCGGCTTTTAAGGCTCTTACACTTTGTGCTCTTTTGGTGGCATTTTGTCTGTTCACC
>CALEST010000099.1 GCA_937907555.1 uncultured Sediminibacterium sp. | reverse complement strand
GTCTTTCAATATCGCCGCAGGCTTTCATGGCCGCTAATAGTGGCTGTCTGGTTTCGGGGTTTAAGATCAACCACTCCACACCGTTCAGTCTTTCCTGTATGGCCGCTTCCTGCTTCAATGGAAATACCATCCAGCGTTTGAGCAAACGGGCACCCATGGGGCTTACCGTATGATCCAATACCTGTAACAAAGAATGATGTCCTTCCGCGTGGGTGGGTAAGAGTTCTAAGTTGCGTATGGTGAAACGATCCATCCATAAAAAGTCTTCTCTTTCTATGCGCTGCAATCGGGTAATATGTTGCAGGTTCGGATGTTCGGTGTCTTTTAAATAATGGAGGATGGCGCTTGCTGCTATAATGGCTTCCGGCATGTCTTCCATTCCAAATCCCTTCAGGGAATGGGTATTGAAATGTTTGAGCAAAGAGGCTTCTGCAAAGCCCTGTTCAAATATCCATCGCTCTAATGTGTAAGTATAAAATCGGGCGCCGTATTGTTCCTTGAATTTCTTTAAATATGCTCTGTCAAAAATTACTTCTGCGGGTTGCAGACTCTGTAAAAGTTTGTCAATGTATTCCTCGTTTCCTGCAGCGCCGAAAAATTCTCCGGTAGAAATATCCAGCAAGGCAATGCCTGTTTTTTTATCGGCATAGTGAACGGCCGCTAAGAAATTATTGCTGTTGTTCTCGAGCAATTTATCGCTGGTGGCAACACCCGGTGTTACCATTTCGGTAACGCCTCTTTTTACAATTCCTTTTACGGTCTTGGGGTCTTCCAGCTGATCGCATACGGCAACACGGTGTCCGGCTTTTACCAGTTTGTGCAAATAGGTTTCCAAAGAGTGGTGCGGAAATCCGGCCAGTTCGCTGGAAGCCGCAGCTCCATTGTTTCTGCGGGTCAAGGTAATGCCCAGCACTTTAGACGCTACAATGGCGTCTTCTCCAAAAGTTTCATAAAAATCACCTACCCTGAATAACAAAACAGCATCGGGATATTTTTGCTTAATAGCCCGATGCTGCTGCATCAATGGGGTATCGTTGCCTGCTTTTGCCATGGCAACAAATATAATGATACCCGTAGTATATTTTTTGCCCTATCTTCTAACAGCTGGTCTGGCCGCTGGTAAAGGTTTTCTGGGCAGTTTGGCATCACGCTGTGCAGTGTGGTACACGAAGCTGGCAACAATGGTAGCCATTTGCTTCAAGTCGTCTTCAATCAAATGGTCGTACACATCCATATTGCTATGGTGGGTGCGGGTATCGTATTCAATCGGATCCTGAATAAACTGGAATCCGGGTAAGCCTACGCCATCAAATGACTGGTGATCGGTTCCGCCTGTATTGTTAATGGTTACGGTTCCTGCGCCCAAATCTTTAAAAGGCGTTAACCAGGCTTTGAAAATATCGCGGCAGGCTTCGTTGCCCTGTAAATAAATACCTCTGATTTTTCCAGTACCATTGTCAATATTGTAATAAGCAGAAAGCTTCTCGTGTTCCGGTAACAATTTCATATCGGCCGGATCAGCAAATGTCTTTTTTACATAGCCTCTGGATCCCCACAGACCCTGTTCTTCTGCACTCCATAAGCCGATGCGGATGGTGCGCTTGGTAGAAATATTCAGGGCTTTTAAAATGCGCATTACTTCCATCATTACGGCTGAACCTGATGCGTTATCGGTAGCGCCGGTTCCAGCCTGCCAGGAATCCAGGTGTGCACCAATCATTACGATTTCATTTTTCAACACTGGGTCGGTTCCGGGAATTTCACCAATCACATTGTATCCCTGTAAATCCTTGGTATGGAATTTTGTTTTTACT
>CALEST010000098.1 GCA_937907555.1 uncultured Sediminibacterium sp. | reverse complement strand
TAACAGCCATGTACACTTTAGCCAGTTTCAATACACCTGCAGGTAATTCATCACCAATAGAGATGTTGAATTTCTCACGCTTGTATCTACCCAACTCTTCATTAAATTTAATGCTGTAGTTGTGTAAAAGGGTATTGATCTGATCGTCTGTTTTTGCATCACCTGTCCAGCCCAATGGATTCACGTTCTGGTAATCGATAGTGCTCAGATTCTTCTGATTGAATTTTGCACCCTTACCAATCAACATTTCACCGAAGTTATTGCTAACGCCTGCAGAAGCTTTGTCTTTCAACAAGGTCTGTAGTTTCTCTAACAATAATTCTTTAATGGCTTCTACATTTTGCTGATGTACTTTCTCAACTTTTTCCAACAATGCTTTTTCACGAATCTTGCCGTTCTTATCTTTCTTAGCGCGTTGGAATAATTTTTTATCGATTACTACACCTTCTGTACCATTAGGAGCTTTCAATGAAGCATCTTTTGCATCACCGGCTTTGTCACCAAAGATGGCACGCAATAGTTTTTCTTCTGGGGTTGGATCAGACTCTCCTTTAGGCGTAATCTTACCAATCAGAATATCACCCTCTTTAATGGTAGCACCAATTCTGATAATACCATTCTCATCCAGATCCTTGGTTGCTTCTTCAGAAACGTTTGGAATATCCGGGGTCAATTCTTCTTCACCCAACTTGGTGTCACGAACTTCCAATTCGTACTCATCAATATGTACAGATGTAAATAAATCTTCTCTAACAACCTTTTCACTGATAACAATCGCATCTTCAAAGTTGTATCCTTTCCAAGGCATGAATGCAACCTGAAGGTTACGGCCTAAGGCCAATTCACCGTCTTTGGTAGCATATCCTTCAGTTAGGAAATCACCTTTCTTAACCACCTGACCCTTCTTAACTGCAGGGCTAAGGTTGATACAGGTAGCCTGGTTGGTTTTAATGAACTTAGTCAGTTTGTAAACCTGTAAGTCGTCATTAAAGCTTACCAAACGATCTAAATCATTTCTATCGTAACGAACATGAATCTCATTTGCATCTACAAACTCAACCACACCATTGCCCTCAGCGTGAATCTGGATACGGGCATCGCGGGCCGCTTTAGCTTCCAAACCAGTACCTACAATCGGCACTTCAGGAACAATCAACGGAACCGCCTGACGCTGCATGTTTGATCCCATCAAAGCACGGTTGGCATCATCATGTTCAAGGAAAGGAATCAAAGAAGCACTCAAACCAACAATCTGGTTAGGAGCCACGTCCATGTATTCCACTTCTTCTTTATCTAAAATCGGGAAATCACCGGTTTGGCGAGATACTACTTTTTCTTCAGCAAACTCACCCTTCTCATTTAAAGGTGCGTTGCTCTGAGCAATCTTTGCAGTATCTTCTTCCTCAGCACTCAGGAAAGTAAGTTCTTTCATGTTTACTTTACCACTTTCTACTTTACGGTACGGCGTTTCAATAAAGCCCATATCGTTGATAGCTGCGTGTACGCATAAAGTGGAAATCAAACCAATGTTCGGACCTTCAGGAGTTTCAATGGTACACAAACGACCATAGTGAGAATAGTGTACGTCACGAACTTCGAAACCAGCACGCTCTCTGCTCAAACCGCCTGGTCCTAGTGCGGAAATTCGACGCTTGTGCGTGATTTCACTCAGGGGATTGGTTTGGTCTAAGAATTGAGAAAGCTGAGAAGTACCAAAGAATGAATTGATAACAGAACTTAAAGTTCTTGCATTAATCAAATCTACCGGGGTGAATACTTCATTGTCACGAACGTTCATACGCTCACGAATGGTTCTTGCCATTCTCGCAAGACCTACTCCAAACTGAGCATACAACTGCTCGCCTACGGTACGTACACGACGGTTGCTCAAGTGGTCAATATCATCAATTTCAGCCTTGGCGTTGGTTAAACGAACCAGGTACTTAATGATTTCAATAATGTCCTGCTTGGTTAATACCTTTTTGGTTAAAGGGTAGTCAAGACCTAACTTTCTGTTGATCTTGTAACGACCTACTTCTCCTAAATCGTAGCGCTTGTCGCTGAAGAATAATTTATCAATAATACCTCTGGCAGTTTCATTGTCCGGAGCATCTGCACCGCGCAACTGGCGATAGATATGCTGAACCGCTTCCAATTCACTATTAGAAGTATCTTTATTTAATGTGTTGTAAATGATAGCGTAATCACCACCTACGTCTTCTTTCTGAATAAATACGCTCTTCACTTCCATTTCAATAATGGTGTCAATGGCTTCTTCGTCCAGAACAGTGTCACGCTCCATAACGATTTCGTTACGCTCAATGCTCACTACTTCACCGGTATCTTCATCAACGAAATCTTCTACCCAGGTTCTTAATACGCGGGCAGCTAATTTCTTACCAACATGATGAGCCAATGTTTTCTTGTCCGCTTTCACCTCATCAGCCATACCAAACAGCTCAAGGATGTCTTTATCGGTTTCGAATCCAATGGAACGCAACAAGGTAGTAACCGGGAATTTCTTCTTACGGTCAATGTACGCATACATTACATTGTTGATATCAGTGGCAAACTCCATCCAGGCTCCTTTGAAAGGAATTACTCTGGCAGAGTAGATTTTTGTACCATTGGGGTGTACAGACTGTCCAAAGAACACGCCTGGAGAACGGTGTAGCTGAGAAACAACTACACGCTCGGCACCGTTAATCACAAAAGTACCACGCGGAGTCATGTAAGGAATATTTCCTAAGAAAACGTCCTGTACAATGGTCTGGAAATCTACGTGTTCCTCATCGTTACAACTTAAACGCAATTTAGCTTTTAAGGGTACGGCATAGGTTAATCCACGCTCCATACACTCTTCAATAGTGTAACGGGGAGGATCAATAAAATAATCCAGGAATTCCAGTACGAAAATGTTACGCGTGTCTGTAATAGGAAAGTTTTCCTTAAACACACGAAACAACCCTTCCACATTACGCTTGTCGGGTGTAGTCTCTAACTGAAAAAACTCTTTAAAGGATTCTAACTGGATGTCGAGCAGGTCTGGGGCATCAGCCAAATGTTTAGTTTTACCGAAGCCGACCCTGTTGTTCATTGATGTAGTAGACATATGTATGTAAAACCGGTTTTTGTACAAAATAATTGGGGAGAATGGTAAAATCCTCTTAACGTACAATCGGCGCATTCATCACACAAAATCTGCGATAAAAATGTCCACCCGCTAAATTGCCCAAATTTAAGGATGGCAAAGTTAAGGAATCAATTAGAACCGCAAAAACAAATTTTGCGCCAAACTGCCATTTGGGGATAAATTAACTAAAAAAAAACCTTCCCGCCTGAATGTCAGGGGGAAGGTTCCAAACTATGTTGAAGTTGATTACTTAATTTCTACTTCAGCACCTGCTTCTTTCAACTTAGCAGCTAAATCATCTGCTTCAGCCTTAGAAATGCCTTCTTTAACTGGCTTTGGAGCACCGTCAACTAGGTCTTTAGCTTCTTTCAAACCTAAACCGGTTAATTCTTTTACGATTTTAACCACACCTAATTTGCTTGCACCACCAGAAACAAGAATCACATCAAAAGATGTTTTCTCTTCAGCAGCAGCAGCGCCACCACCGTCTCCTGCAGCAACTACAACTGCAGCAGCAGCTGGTTCAATACCGTAATCAGCTTTTAATACATCAGCTAATTCCTGAACTTCTTTTACTGTTAAGCCTACTAGTTGTTCGGCTAATGCTTTTACGTCTGCCATTTTTTTACTTTTTTAACCGCTTTCAAAGCGTTTGCTCCAGCGGATGGTTATAAATAGTGCCCCATTTGAACCTCAGGGGCGTTGGGATTTACACAATAATTATTCAGCAGCAGCAGCTTCTGCCTGCTTCTCGTGGTGTTGTAACAAACCAGCCAAAACACGCTTGGCAGGAGACTGTAACAATCCAATTACTTCACCAATCAATTCATTCTTAGTCTTGATTTGGGTAAGTGCTTTCAGGTTGTTATCACCACTGTAAATTTCACCGTTAATAAAAGCCGCTTTTAAAACAGGCTTTTCCATATTTCCCTTAGAGCGGAAAGAACTGATAATCAAAGCTGGTTCTTTTGGATTCTCAGAGAACATCAATGCAGTTACATTGTGTAAAGAATCAAAAACACCCGCATATTTTTCAGCATCCAATGCTTCTAGGGCTTTGCGGATCAAAGTGTTTTTAGCCACTTTCATCTCAACATTCTTGTCGAAACAAGTTCTTCTAAGGTTAGAAACCTGCTCTACAGTCAGGGATTCAGTATCTGTGATATAGAAGTTGTTATACTGAGCGAATTTTTCCTTCAGTATTTCAATTACTTCATTTTTTTGGTCTTTGTTCATAACTAATTTTTTTTAAAACCCGGGTCATTTCCAGCTAAGCAGGATCGCCAGGATTAGTTCATTAATGATTTGGTGTCTAATGCAATACCAGGGCTCATAGTGCTGGCCATGCTAGCTCCTTTAAGGTAGGTTCCTTTAGCAGTAGAAGGCTTCAACTTAATGATGGCATTGATTAATTCGGTGCTGTTTTCGGCTAATTTTTCAGGAGAGAAAGAAATTCTTCCGATAGAAGCGTGAACAATACCTGTTTTATCTACTTTGAAAGCGATTTTACCACCTTTTACTTCATTAACAGCAGCAGCAACGTCGTTGGTTACTGTTCCGGTTTTAGGGTTTGGCATCAAGTTACGAGGACCTAATACTTTACCTAATTTACCAATCTTAGGCATAACTGCAGGTGTAGCGATAATTACATCGATATCTACCCAACCACCTTCAATTTTAGCAATGAATTCGTCCAATCCAACGTAATCAGCACCCGCTTCGTTTGCAGCAGCTTCCTTATCAGGAGTACATAAAACCAATACTTTCTTGGTTTTACCAGTACCATGAGGCAATGAAACGGTACCACGTACCTGTTGGTCGGCTTTTTTAGGATCTACGCCTAAACGGATATGTAGGTCAACAGAACTGTCAAATTTTGTACAGTTGATTTCTTTAACCAATGATGCAGCTTCCTTAAGAGAATAAAACTTTGCTTTATCCACCTTAGTGTTCGCTACTTTTCTTTTTTTAGTAAGTGACATGTTTAATTAGTTAAGTAGGTGAATAAATTAATTTTCCCAAGGGGCTTTACCATCAACGGTGATACCCATACTGCGAGCAGTACCGGCAACCATGCTCATGGCGCTGTTTAAAGTAAATGCGTTCAGGTCAGACATTTTGTCTTTGGCAATTGCTTCAACTTGTTCCCAAGTTACTTTACCTACTTTTTGACGATTGCTTTCCTTAGAACCTTTCTGAATCTTGGCAGCTTCCATTAACTGCACAGCAGCAGGAGCGGTTTTGATTACAAAGTCGAAAGATTTGTCAGAATAAACTGTGATAAGAACAGGAACAACTTTTCCCATTTTATCCTGAGTTCTAGCATTAAACTGCTTACAGAACTCCATAATGTTAACACCCTTAGAACCGAGTGCAGGGCCTACTGGAGGCGCAGGATTGGCTTGACCACCTTTCACCTGCAGCTTCACAAAGCCAGAGATTTCTTTTGCCATTTTTATTTGATTTAATTGGTAATAGCGTCCCGATTTTAACCGGGACTCCCAAATTCAATCGCTCTTTAAAAAAGAACTTTTGGGGCGGCAAAGGTAATGATTTATTTGAAACAGCCAAACTAAAATGCATTCAATGCATCAATTACCTGCTGAATTGCCACTTCTGTATGGCAGGCCGAACAAGGAAGGCTTAATGTGGTTTCATGAATGGTTTCAGAAATGGGGAAACTCAAATGACCCAGTAGTTCTCTCATGGCTTTTTGCTTATTGGGGGGAACCGGATAATGAATTTCCGTTCCGATACCCAGTTTAAGCAGGTATTCTTTCAAAGCCGCCCTTTTTGGATGACGGATATTGAAAATATGATATACATCGTGATAATCCGGGTGAACAACGGGGAGAATAAAATCATCTTTCAGCTGCTGCAGGTACATGGCAGCCAGCTTGCGTTTGTGATTATTGATTTTATCCAAATAGGGTAATTTCACTTCCAGAAACAAAGCCTGTATTTCATCGAGACGACTATTGTATCCCACCACTTCATTGTAATATTTTCCATGTGATCCGTAATTACGGATCATTTTCAGTTCTTCACAGAGTTCCGGATCATTGGTAAGAATGGCACCCGCATCACCCAGAGCACCCAGATTTTTGCTGGGATAAAAACTGAATCCACTCATAATGCCAAAAGTACCGGCCATTCTACCTTTGTATTTGGCACCATGGGCCTGAGCGCAATCCTCAATTACATGCAGTCCATGTTTATCCGCAATGGATAAAATAGGATCCATTTCACAACACTTGCCATAGAGGTGAACTACCATAATGGCTTTGGTCTTGGGTGTGATGGCTTCTTCAATTTTCTGCGGATCAATATTGTAAGTAGCAATATCGGGTTCTACCAATACAGGTTTGCAATGGGCATGAATTATGGAAATAATAGAAGCGATATAGGTATTGGAAGGAACGATTATTTCAGAGCCTTTTGGTAAATGCAAGGCCCAGATGGCCAGTATCAAAGCATCCAGTCCGTTGGCAACCCCAACACAATGATTCATCTGATTGTATCGTGCAAAATCCTGCTGGAATTTCTTAACCTCATCCCCTAATACATACCAGCCTTTATCCAGGAACTGGCTAAACCTTTTTTCAAATAAAAGGGTATAAGGCTCATTCACTTTGGATAAGCAATCGTACGGTATCATATTTTTTCAGGATAAGGCTCGTAAATATAATCGGAAGAGTCAAAAGTAGTGGAAGCAAATACCAGTAAAACAGCATCTCTGGAGAAATCATACATTTTATGCCAGTCTTTTGTTTCTAATATCAGACACTTGGAAGGATTGTCTAACAGAAACTCCTCTACTTGCTCCCCATCATTGTTCCAGACTTTACAGGAACCATGAATACAAATGGCAGCTTGCACTGTTTCGTGATGCCTATGTCCTCCCCTGGCTGTTTCATCTACATTATAAATATAGAATACACGTTTGATTTTAAAAGGGAGTAATCGTTCGGCATTGTCCAGTACTGTCAACTCACCACGGGTATCTTTAAAATTAACCAGATTCAGTATATACGCCATAAGAAACTAAGGTATGAATAATATTAATCAAGTGATTCTGTAGCCAGGAATTTATCAATTTTATCTAATAATTCCGGCGCTTTTACCATGTCGAATTTCCGGGCGTACAAACGATCAGAAGCAATGATATCTGCAAAATCACTGCTATCAAATGTTTTAGGACTCGGCGTATTGGGCGGGTGTTTGTAGTAATGACAATTCTCGTTAATTACCTGATCCGCGAAAGGAGAATTCAGCAAAATAGTCTGAAACAAAAATTCATCCGGAGCCCATGAATACCGGAAAAACCGGCGCATTTTGGGATCCCTGTCAACTGTTTGCAATACATATTCAGCTGCTTCCGGGCTAATTGCCCAGAACATGGAACTACCATAAAACTTCATCCCTTTTGGCTGATTGGTTCTTTTAAAAAGAATATTGATTAGCCTTTCAAGAAAAAACTGTCCACGAAATCTAAAGTCGGTCAAATGGTATTTATTCACCCGCTGCATGCCCTCTTCCCATTCCCCATTGAAGGCCCTGTATTTCAATAATAATTTCCCCTTTCTTGCTTCAAAAAAGGATTGCATCTGAACCGCGGTTTTAATTGGGTAATCCTGTCCACTCATCAGACTGATATAATCATAGGTTCTGGCAGAATCAAGTATCTCCTGTAACCCGTTAAATTCGGCCTGAATGGTACTATAGGCGGCCCACTGAACATCTACCCTGTTCTGAATGAAATAGACATTGGAATATTGATTCAGATTGCTATGCGATTCCAGGGTAAATTTTGCATCTACATGAATATAGAAATCAAAATCAGGGTGTTGCATTTGCTGAATCATCCGCTCCGTTTGAAGCGGATTCGTGTAGGTAATGATCAGGTGTGCAACTCTCATAATGCTTAGGTAGCAGTAAAAGTATTAAATATTAATTAAAAAGCCACTACATTTCGTAGTGGCTTTAAAAAATATTTTGAAAAAAAAATTATGCAATTTTTTCAACCTGCATATAGCTTAACTCTACAGGCGTTGAGCGACCAAAGATTTTAACAGTTACTTTTAGTTTCTTCTTCTCGTCGTTTACTTCTTCAATAACACCGTTGAAGTCGTTGAAAGGACCTTCAATAATTTTGATGGTTTCTCCAACAATGAATGGCTCACTCATGGTAACACCCATATCATTCATTTCATCAACCTTACCAAGCATCTTATTAACTTCTGATTTACGAAGGGAAATAATCATGCCCTTCGATCCTTTACCGTCAGTTAAGAAATGCATTACATTGCTGATATTGCTGATATGCTGAACCATATCATCATTCAACTTTCCGTCTAATACTTCCATCATTACATAGCCAGGAAAATAGTTCTTCTCGCGCATTACTTTCTTGCCGTTCTGAACCTTGTAAACTTTTTCCATTGGTAGGAATATCTGTTTAATGATATCCTGCCAGCCGTTTCTGATTACATCTTTGTCAAGGTATTCCTTCACTTTTCTTTCCTTACCGCTCACTACGCGCAATACATACCATTTGGTTTCTTGCTGAGGTAATTCGCTGGTCTGCATTTTTTCTGCTGCTTCCATGATGGGATTACTTGAATAATGAGTAAACTAACTTTAATAATTGGTTGCTAGAGAAATCCATTATCCAAACCAAGGCAGTAATAATTACTGTAGCTACCAACACAATAACGGTGCTTTGTTGCAGTTGTAACCAGGTAGGCCAGGTTACTTTCTCCAGTAATTCCTGGTAGCTTTCTTTAAAGTATAATGCTATTTTATTCATTTCCGTGTTTGATCGTTTGTTCAGTGAACGACTTTTTGCACGGGCACTAGGATTCGAACCCAGATCAAAGGTTTTGGAGACCCGTATGCTACCGTTGCACCATGCCCGTTTTTAGACTTCTTTTTACAAACAAAGTACCTAGCGGATGCTAAGTACTTTGTTCTGTAAAGATATAGTTTTTTGCTGAAAGCCCCTAAGGCTTATTTGCAAATTACTTGATGATTTCAGTAACCTGACCAGCACCTACGGTACGGCCACCTTCACGGATCGCGAATTTCAATCCTTTTTCCATCGCGATTGGCTGAATCAATTTAACGCTTAGGTTGATATTATCACCAGGCATAACCATTTCAGTTCCTTCTGGTAAAGTAACTTCACCAGTTACGTCAGTTGTTCTGAAATAGAACTGAGGACGGTATTTGTTAAAGAATGGAGTGTGACGTCCACCTTCTTCTTTGCTTAGTACGTAAACTTCACCTTTGAAATCAGTGTGAGGAGTAATTGAACCTGGCTTACAGATAACCATACCACGACGGATATCTTTCTTTTCAATACCACGTAACAATAAACCTGCGTTGTCACCAGCTTGACCTTCGTCCAATAACTTCTTGAACATTTCAACACCAGTTACAGTAGAAGATAATGGAGACTCCATTAAACCTACGATTTCAACAGCTTCACCTACTTTGATAATACCACGCTCAATACGACCAGTAGCAACAGTACCACGACCAGTAATTGAGAACACGTCTTCTACAGACATCAAGAAAGGCATATCGATTGGACGAGGAGGCAATGGAATGTAAGTATCTACAGCAGCCATTAATTCGTCAATCTTACCAACCCACTTTGGATCTTCAGCCAAAGCACCAGTTGCAGAACCTTGGATGATTGGGGTATTATCTCCGTCGAATCCATAAGAAGTTAACAACTCACGGATTTCCATTTCTACTAGTTCAAGTAATTCAGGATCATCAACAAGGTCAACCTTGTTCATGAATACCACGATACGAGGTACACCTACCTGACGAGCCAACAAGATATGCTCTTTGGTTTGAGGCATAGGACCATCTGTAGCAGCCACAACTAAAATAGCACCGTCCATTTGAGCAGCACCAGTAATCATGTTCTTCACATAGTCAGCGTGACCTGGACAGTCTACGTGTGCATAGTGACGATTTTCTGTTTGATACTCAACGTGAGCAGTATTGATGGTAATACCACGCTCTCTTTCTTCCGGAGCACCGTCGATTTCATCATATTTCTTAGCAACGTTACCCATACCTTTCTTAGATAAGGTAATAGTAATAGCTGCAGTTAAAGTAGTTTTACCATGGTCAACGTGACCAATGGTACCTACGTTTACGTGAGGTTTTTCCCTCTTAAAGGTCTCTTTTGCCATTTGTATCGGTTTTTAGTTGTGTGTTTAAAAATTTATATCGCTGCCCTCCCTCAGGCAATGTTTTATCTGCTTTCTCACCTATCCCATCCTTTCCTGACAAATCCAGTTGAACGGGATATCACCAGGGAAATCAATCTGAGCCATTCATCTGAGTGCAGAGCCGTTAGTGAGAATCGAACTCACGACCTCTTCCCTACCAAGGAAGTGCTCTACCACTGAGCTACAACGGCAGACTCAAAAAAAATGGAGCGGAAGACGAGGGTCGAACTCGCGACCTATAGCTTGGAAGGCTATCGCTCTACCAATTGAGCTACTTCCGCTTAACCATAAAAAAAGAACTTCCATCCTGCGATGAAATGTGGGCAGAGTAGGGTTCGAACCTACGTACACGTGAGTGAACAGATTTACAGTCTGTCGCCTTTAACCACTCGGCCATCTGCCCGTGTTTGTTTTACCTGTTTCAGCAGGGCTGAATCAGGATTCTATGAGAGCCGAAGATGGGACTCGAACCCGCGACCTGCTGATTACAAATCAGCTGCTCTACCAACTGAGCTACTTCGGCAAAAAAAAGAACTTCCCTATTTTTTGGGATGGCAAAGGTAATGGAAATCTTTATTTGGCAAAATTTTGCAAAGATTTTTTTTAATGATTTTACCGCATTTTTTTCAACAACGAGCAAAACCAGCCATTTCGGAGCATTTAAAGCAGTTTGAGCATTGCTTTATTCACCTCTTAAATGCAAAAATTGATTCTTCTTTGGAGGAATAAAAACAATCAATGCCCATAAAATAAAAAAGCTCCCCGTTGGGGAGCTTGGTTTTAGGCGGCTAATTTTTCTTTTTTACGTTTAATTTGATTGATTAATGAATCTAAAGCACTTTCAAATGATTCCTCAAAAGACTTGGAAGAGGATTTTACAAAGAATTCATGTTTGGGTACATGTACTTTAATCTCTGCAACCTTGTCCTTGATGTTGTGAACCACATTATCCAGTTTCAAGAATACATCCACTTTGAGAATCTTGTCGTGAAACGTAGGCAGCTTGGCCAGTTTCTTTCTTACGAACTCTACTAGTTTTTCATCTGCGTCAAAATGGACAGTTTGAATGTTAACGTTCATGGTTAAACATTTAATCGGTGAAACAATAAATTAAAAAGAACTGCCTGTTAAAAAAACTACCCTTTAACAGGACCATTAAGTTAATCAAAATAGTTCAGGAAAACAACAGGATGACGATAATTTTACTGGAATTTTAACAGCTAGGCTTTCGGATGCGCTTTCTGGTAAACTTTCTTCAATTGTTCAATGGTATTGTGGGTATAAACCTGTGTGGCCGCCAGACTGCTATGTCCCAGCAAAGACTTGACTGCATTAATGTCTGCCCCATTATTCATTAAATGGGTGGCAAAACTATGGCGTAACACGTGAGGACTTTTTTTATCGATGGTAGTAACCTGTTTCAACCGGGCATTTACCCATCCGTATACGGTTCGGCTATGCAGCGGCTTGCCAGCTTCATTTACGAAAAGGGGGCTCCCCGCAACAGACGCCGCAGGTCGTTCTGCCAAATAATTTTTCAACTGTTCCATCAGCTCAGCAGAAGCAGGAATAATGCGCTCTTTGTTCCCTTTTCCCAGCACTTTAACCTGAGCATTTGCAAAATCAATCTGACCAGGCTTTAAATTCATCAATTCACTTAAACGCATACCTGTACTGTAAAAAAGCAAAAGAATCAGTCTTTCTGTTTTCCCTTTCCAGTCATCCGAAAAAGGCATGTATAAGAACAAATCTTCCATCTGCTTTTTCTCTACATACACAGGTAACCTTTTCTGTGTTTTAGGAGAAACAACAGCCGTCATAGGGGTTGCTTTTAATACTTCCGTTTTCAGCAAATACTTAAAAAAGGATTTCAAACTGGAAATTTTCCTGTTGATGGACCGGGATGAAATCTGATCCGATTTTAACTCCGCCAGCCAGGAACGGACCATTGAAGAACTGATAATACTGATTCCGGGGGCATCAAACTGACTTACCAGAAACTGGAAAAACTGATCAAGATCGAGCTGATAGGCTTCCAGGGTATGAAAAGAATACCTCCGTTCGAACCTGAGATAGTTCAAAAATTCCTGTATTTCGGGATATTGAGGTATGGGCATAAAAAAAGTAGTCCAGATTACAACGAATCTACACTACTTAATCGTATGATAGAAGGGAAAAATTATCCCTCGATCTTTCCGCTAGCGATCTGCTGCTTGTAGATAGCTTTCAACACTTGACCACGACGTACAACTGACGGCTTGGTGAATGCCTGACGCTCTCTCAACTGCAACAAAGTCTTACTTTTCTCGAATTTCTTCTTGTACTTTTTCAGTGCCTTGTCGATGTTTTCGCAGTCTTTAGAATCGATAATTAACATAGCTTATATACCTCCTCAGGTTATTTTTAGGCGGCGAAGATAAGTCGCCGGAATTAATTGACAAAATATTTATCGTTTTTTACGGCAATGGCCCTTTGTACATATTTACCCAATATATCAAACTCAATATTGACAGAATCTCCCAACGTTATTTCCTGGATACTGGTATGCTCAAAGGTATAAGGGATTAT
>CALEST010000097.1 GCA_937907555.1 uncultured Sediminibacterium sp. | reverse complement strand
TTGCTCTGAGGCCTTACACCGTTCACATGCAACAATCCTTCGAACACATGAAAAGCTGGATTTTTTTTCAGAAAAGCAGCACTGTACACTTCAACAGGCACAGGACTCTCGACTCTTTTTACTTCTTTCATAGTCCCCGTTACCACTACTTCATCCAGATCGCGACTCATGGGTTTTAACAATCGGGAAGTATCTGCTGCTAAAATTTTGGAAGGTTTTTCATTGGATTGAGCCAGTAAACAAACAGGAAGTATCAGTACAAGCAAAAACAAAGCATATGCAGCGCAAAAGCATCTTAGCATCACTGTTTGTATTACTTGCAGAAAAGGCATTGCCTGGATTGTATTTGGTGAATTTCGGAGTAAAACTATAAATGTTAGACGAGCCTAACAAATATTTATTTTGATTTTAGTGTATTTTTAACCCATGCAAGTGTTATCGTATACAGAAGAAAATTATTTAAAAGGGCTCTTTAAACTAACCATTGAAGTTGGAGAAAAGGAAGAAGCTGGCACCAATGAAATTGCTGCCCATCTGGGAGTGAAACCCGCTTCTGTAAACGATATGCTGAAAAAGTTAAAAGACAAAAAGCTGATTCAATACGAACGATACGGCAAGTCTTCCTTAACCAAGGAGGGTAAAAAAAGAGCCATTGAAATTGTACGTAAACACCGCTTATGGGAAACTTTCCTACACGAGAAACTGGCTTTTAACTGGGATGAAGTGCATGAAGTAGCAGAACAACTGGAACATATTCAAAGCAAAAAACTGATTGATAAACTGGATCAGTTTCTGCAATACCCTTCTATTGATCCACACGGAGACCCTATCCCCAATGCAAAAGGGGAATGGCCACCCAAGACTTAATAATCAATTTCTAACTTCAACCGATCTCTCAATTCTTTTACCAGGGGATACTGTTCTGCAATGCGTTCAAATCTTTGTTTGCTATTGAGGCGCATATGCAAAGGCACGTCTTCTCGTTCTCCCTCTTCCACTAAAATGGTAAAATTGATGGCACGATTATTAAACTGATTGTGCAATTGCTCCAACAATACCATCTTCTCCGATTCAATGAATTTTTGCGCTGTAACTGCTGAAACCCTTACCGTAAAATGAATATCATTGTCAATTTCTAAACTCGCAATCTTGAAAGTACCAACAGCAGAATGTTTCAACTGTTGTTCCAGTTGTTTGATATAAGATTCCCAGAAACTGCGAAGCGTTTCTTCCGTTAGCGGCCGAGCTTCTTTTACTTCTTCAATCTGATAAGCAGCACCCGCTTTCTCTTTTAATGCTTCCAGCAAAGATTTTTTAGGCCCTGATTTTAAAGTGCCGGTTGGTGGGGCCACTGCTGGGGCTGTCTTCTCTACATACAATTTAGCAGCAGGAGCCTGATTGCCCATACCCGTTTGTTGTGTTGCAGTTGAAGGTGCAACAGCAGTAGAAATATTTGAAAGAGAAGCTGAGCCAGCTGGAACAGGTGGCACCAATGATTGTATAGGTCTTGCCTTAAAAGCTATGGGACCATCAACCCGTTTTTTTTTTGAGACACCCGACTTATCCTGAGTCAGTTCAATGGCTTGTTGCAAAAAGCTAAGCTTAATCAGTGCCAGCTCTACGTGCAATCTTTTGTTGCGCGCCATTTTATAATTTACTTCTGTATCATTCAGGATATTCAGCGCGCTCACCAGATAGCTCAAAGAAGTTTGGCCGGCTACCTGCTGGTATTTTTGTTGCATCCCTTCTACCACTTCCAGTAAGGAAGCCGACTTGGTGTCTTTGCAAACCAGCAAGTTGCGAATGAATTCAGCAAATCCGTTCAATACCAGATCCCCTTCGAAACCTTTGCGGTTGATCTGATCATATAGCAGCATGGCTCCCGCCATATCCTGTTGCTGCATGCATTCCAGCAATTGAAAGAAATAATCTTCGTCTAAAATATTCAGGTGCTCCAGCGTATTCTGATAAGTAACCGTACCATTGGTGAAACTCACAATTTTATCGAGGATACTCAGTGAATCACGCATACAACCCTCGCTCTTTTGAGCAATTACCTGCAAAGCGGCTTTTTCTGCATTGATATTTTCCTTGATAGCAATTTCCTGCAGGTGTTCTACCGTATCGTTGTTGGTAATTCTTTTAAAATCAAAAATCTGACAACGACTTAATATGGTAGGCAGAATTTTATGCTTTTCGGTAGTTGCCAAAATAAATATGGCAAAGGGTGGAGGTTCTTCCAATGTTTTCAAAAATGCATTGAAGGCACTGGAACTTAACATATGAACCTCGTCCACAATATATACTTTGTATTTACCAGCCTGCGGAGCAAAACGAACCTGTTCTACCAGCGCCCGGATATCGTCTACCGAGTTATTGCTGGCCGCATCCAGTTCATGAATATTCATGGATGTACCCGCATCAAAGGATACACAGCTGGTACAGGTATTACAAGCTTCGCCTTCCGGTGTTGGATTGATACAGTTGATGGTCTTGGCGAGGATTCTGGCGCAAGTGGTTTTACCCACTCCTCTTGGACCACAAAACAAAAAAGCATGTGCCAGCTGCTGATTGCGGATGGCATTCTTCAGGGTTGTGGTAATATGTTGCTGCCCCACAACTGTATTAAAGTTCTGAGGACGGTATTTTCGGGCTGATACTACAAAATTCTCCATAGAAATTGCTGCAATATAACTTATTTATAGTCCATCTCAGGATGCCTTTCGAAAGGATATTTTTCGTTGAAAATATAACGGTAAGTCACCATCTGTCTGCTTTGCTTTCCTCCCAGGCTTTTGTAAATATTCACCATTTTAGGATTCCAGTCTCCGGCCCAGCCCATTTCGTACTGGAGATACCAGCCCTTACCCTGTAATTGAAGGCCGGCAGCATAAATCAGGTAACTGTCCACACCCAATGCCTGATACTTGGGCACCACGCCAAAAGCAAGTCCGGTTAATCGTTTATTGGTTCCCCTCCATTTCATCCATAACAGCTGCAGTTTTTGCATAAGCCCGAACTGCCCATTGAAATATTTAAAATATTGATTCAGGTCCGGAATATTAATGAACATGGCTATTGGGTCTTCTTTGTAATAGGCAAACCAGACCACTCGCTCGTCCATGATGGGCTTCATTTTCTTGAAGAGCTTTACCACTTGCTCTTTGGTAATTTCCTTGGCCTCTCCGTGTTGTGCCCAGGCGGCATTGTACACCGTTGCAAAATCCCCTGCATATTTTTCCAGATGACGAAGCTTAACATGTTTAACTGAATAACCTGGTTTTGCATTGAACTTTTCGTACCGTTCTGGAAATTTCTCCGGAAGCGGATCATCTACATTCATGTAATAGTAGTACTGATTGTAATAGTTCTGAAAACCATATCCCTCAAACAATTCCTTGTAATAAGAGGGATTATAAGACATCCCATACATGGGTTCCTGCTCAAATCCTTCCACCATCAATCCCCACCATTTGTCTCTGTCTCCAAAATTAATAGGACCATCCATAGCTTCCATGCCTTCAGAAATCAACCATTGCTTTGCAGTGTCAAACAATACATTTGCTGTTGCCTGATCGTTGATACAATCGAAAAAACCAACGCCACCGGTTTTAAATTCTGTTCCTTTATTAATGTATTTTTCATTGGTGAATGCAGCTATTCGTCCAATGGGTTCTCCATTGTCTGCAAAAGCCACCCAGCGTTTTGCCTTTCCCCATTTAAAATTTTTATTCTTGGCAGGATCAAAAACCTCATTCACTTCGTTGTTTAAAGCACGAATATAGTTGGGATTCCCGGCATTCATCATGGCATTCACTTCAAGAAAGTCCCAGGCTAATTGTGCGTCCTTTACTTCTGCTACTTGCATAATGAATAGTTTAAGGTTAAAATAATTTTGTAGCCATCTTCTGATCGTGCTTATATATATCTCTTCTGAAATGCAATTCTCCCGAAGCATCTACCCAGGAAGTAAAATACACCAGAAATACGGGAATTTTCTTTTTTAAGGTTACCCATTTTTCTTTTTCCAGCAACATCAGACTATCAATGGCCGTGCTGGTAAAGCTGGGTTGATCACGCAAGAGAAACTCAGCAAATTTTTTGGGCTCGGCAATCCGAATACAGCCGTGGCTTAATCCCCTGTTGGTTTGTGCAAAAAGATTTCGGTTCGGCGTATCGTGCAAATAAATATTAAAGTTGTTGGGGAATAAAAATTTTACTCTTCCCAATGCGTTGTTTGCGCCCGGCTTCTGTCTTATTTGAGGAAGTCCCTTTACATAACCAGTTACTTCCATATTATGACTGGCAATATAATTTTTGTTTCTGCTAATGGCAGGCAGGAGCTCTTTTCTAACAATACTCTCTGGCACATTCCAGTAAGGACTAAATACCACAAACTGAAGATTGCCATTAAATATTACAGTATTGTTAGCTTCGGAACCTACAATTACATTCATCTGCAGAATATTTTTACCCTCCTCAAATACCCGCAGTCTGAATTCCGGAATATTCACCAGCACATAGGTACTGTCTTGCATAGAAGGCATCCACCTGGCCCTTTCCATATTGATGAGTAATTGCTCCATTCTTTTCCGGATAGGAATATTCAGGTCTTCTATCACTTTGTTGCCAATAATGCCATCCTTATCAATTCCATGTCTTTCCTGAAATTTTTTCACAGCCAATACAAGACTCGTGTCAAAAAGATTATTGCTGGTTAAGTCATCGCCCTGTAAAAAACGCAAGCGGTTTTTAATTCTGAGAATTAAAGAGCTTGTATCTCCACTCTTCAGGGATTTTTTTAAACGGGGCAGTGAATCGGCAAGTTCCGATTTTTGCATTTCTGCCAAACGAAACAACCATTTCTCCATTCTGGGATACTGCAAACTTACCGGGGCATAATTAGCCAGCTCTGTTGCTTTATTTTCAATTACAGAATCGAGCAGCGCGTGAAGATTTACTTTTTTTCTGGGGATATACCAGCCCAGGTCAGCCAGTTGAATATTCGCCCCTTTGTACATTTTCTCAGCATACACAAAAAACTGTGCAGTAAACAATAATTCTGTATTTACCACTTCCCTGTTCGCCACAATTTGCCGGGCTGTTTTATTTGCATAAGCTGTATATAAATCCTGAAACTGCTGATTGAATAAAGAACTATCCGATAATCGGGTTATATAATCGTTCTGTAAATTAAAAAAATGATGCGCCTGCTCAGATAAACCTGTAGAATCGAACCAGGCAAATTCAAAATTTCGATCTGTATAAAAGTCCAGTATTTGTTTGCTAAATGGCTTTACCCAATCTTTTCCATCAATAAATAGTTGCATACTCGCACTATCCAGAAAAAGAGGATTGTAAGAAGTAGTTATGGTGATTGAACTATCTCTGGTAACTTCTTTTTCAGTGGCATTGTTCCAACCACAGGAAAAACCCAGAAAAATAAAAAATCCCAATAAGGAAAAAAAAGACGTACGCATGCTGCTAAGATACAACATGTGAGAAGATTAGCGATGCTGCAAAAGCACAGCTGCTGCTATTCCGGCAGTTTCTGTTCTCAACCTTGTTGAACCCAGACTAATCATAATTGCACCTGCATTTTCAGCCAAATGAATTTCGTCAGGGGAAAAATCTCCTTCGGGTCCAATTAAAAGTAAAGCGTCTTTTTGTTTATCAATTGACTGAAGCAATTGCTTGGGACCTTCTTCGCAATGAGCCAGTAATAGATGTCCATTATACGCTCTCTGAATTAAAGTTGTATACGAAATAGGATCATGTAATACAGGTTTAAAGACTTGTTGACTCTGCAACATGGCAGAAACCAGAATATGCTCCCAGCGTTCTTTTTTAAAATGCGTTCTTTCCGTTCTTTCTGCAATCAGCGGATAAAATGCAGCAATCCCAATTTCAGTGGCTTTTTCAAGAAACCATTCCATTCTTGCGGCATTCTTTACAAAGGAAATGGCAATACTATTCTGTGGGTGCGCTCTCTCTATCTGTTTGTGATTGGATAGCTGAACCACTGTTTTCTTTTTATCCGTTGCCACTATTTCTCCCAAACATTGCAATCCAAAACCATTCGTTAATGCAATCTTGTTGCCCAATTGCATACGCAATACAACTGAGCAGTGCTTACTTGAGTCTTCTGATAATGTAAACAATCCGGGAGTAACAGGCAATTCAGATTCGTAAAAAAAAGGAACAGACATGAATGAAAAGTTTAAACTATTTAAGAACCATTACCATAATACCCTCTGACGCCGATTTTCTTTTC
>CALEST010000096.1 GCA_937907555.1 uncultured Sediminibacterium sp. | reverse complement strand
TCAAAAGCGAGAAAAGTATTGTTCAACCCATAGGCCCAATATGACATACCTTCTTCACTTGCGCCGTCTGGCTCAAGCGATTGCATATATCTAGCAATTCCATTTGCACTCATAGCAATTACAGTGCTATTAAATGTAGAATCATACTCATAGCCAGCCAGAGCAGCCATCAGCATTCCTCCATGACAGATTCCATTCCAGTTATCATCAGACAAGTACCATTTCCATACACCAGTATTTGTTTCAATTTGTGTTTTACCAGGTTGAAGTACAAAAGACTTTACTGTATTGTATATGCGGAGACGTTGTGAAGATGACAAATAATCCCATAGACCGTCTAAAGCAATGGCAACCCCTTTCGCTGCAATACCAGCATCAAGAAAATGACGATTTGCCCCCCAATCAGGAAAGCCACAAAGCGCATCGACTTGTTGCCAACATTTAGCCGCATAGCGCGCATCTTTCGTAAACTGGTATGCTAAAACGAGATAAGGAATTTGATCATTTGATACTGTATGTATGGATGGTATTCTTAAACCAGCTCCATCCAAAGCATAAGTCGGAAGCGCAGCGCCCAACAATGCATTCGCCCTTGATATAATATCATCATAATTGGATTTTGCAAAGGCGTCAGCAGCTGAAGTTTCCTTAATCCGCGTAATATCAGCATTTGAGAAAAGAAGGCGGGGGTGTACATCTTTTGTTTTCATTCCATTAAAGCACTCTCGTATAGTTGCTGCACTAACAGGAATTACAGCATTGGTTGTAAATACACTACCTCCCCCTGTATTACCGCCACCGCCTGTTCCACTTGTACCGGGTACCACATCTTTCTTTTTGCATCCGATAGCAAATGCCAAAAGCACTACAAGTAGTATGTATTTACCACGAAACATAGATTACCATCCTGGATTTTGTTGAATACCCCCATTGGATTTTGCTACTTCCGCAAACGGAATTGGATACCAATACATTTTGGGTGAGAACACTCTAGGCTCTACTACAAAAGGCTCGTATGAAAAACTTGTTGGTCCCGAACGTCTTACACGCATACCACGTAAAGGCTGGTTCTCTGTTATTTCAGCAATCTTCCATCTTCTTACATCAAAAAATCGATGTTCTTCAAACGCCAACTCCACCCTTCTTTCGTTTCTGATTCTATCCCGCAATGCCTCCTGTGTAATACCCGCAGCAATTGCAGGCTGGCCGGCCCTTGCTCTGACCATATTAATAGCCTCGCGAGCAGAACGTATAGCAGGTGTACCATTGAGCAGAGGTTTTGCTTCCGGACCAAAGGCTTCATTTGCAGCCTCGGCATAATTCAATAAAACTTCTGCAAACCGCATCAGAATCCAGGCCTTCGCTCTTGTTCCTGCCAAAGCAAGATTATAGTTCTCAACACACATTTTACGTAAGTAATATCCAGTAGTTGTGGCACCAGCTTTTGCACCAATTCCATCAGCACCATCAATAAAAGATTCAACAGTTCTAGCAGTATTATTGGTATTTAATCCCATAGTTGAACCATTCAGCACTACTATCCATCCCAATCGCTGATCGCGATTCAGATAAGGGTTCGCAGGGTCATAACCAGATCCCGGGGCGCTGATGGGCAAACCAGTTGTTCTCATTTCAAATGCATCAACAAGATTCTGAGAAGGACAAGTGGCACCTTCGCCACCATTCACCATTCCGACAGGATAATTGGCTCTTTCGAAAGTGTTAGAATTCAGCTGAAAGGGTCGTGTTAAGATTATCCCTGAATTCCAACCTTTTCTTGGTGTTAAATTATTCGTCGTATTCTGAGACATAAATAAGTCCCGATAGTTTGCACTAAGAAAATTTACGTGTGCACAGTTTGGATCGGTGAAAAGTTGTTGCGCAGCTTCAGCAGCCCTTAGCCATTTAGTAACACTATTTGCTGCATTATTCAAGGGACTAGCAGCATATAGAAGTGCTCTTAGTTTTAAAGCAACAGCAGCAGGCTTTTCAATTCTACCCAATCTATTGTTATCAGTACCAGCATCTCCTCTTCCAATGGTTTGTCCGGCAGGAATGCCATAATTGATATAGTGATTGGTTAAATCAGGATATGCTAGATTGCATTGTTCTACAATAAAGTCAACGCACTCATCAAAAGTTGCTCTTCGAACATTAAATGCCTCCTGCTCAGTCAGCACTTTTGTTACGATAGGAACCCCACCATATCGCTTAATAAGTTCCATATAAAAGTAAGCTCTGAGGAATCTCACTTCAGCTCTGAGCTTAATAAAATCATCAACATCAATGACATAATTAGCCTTGTTATTTATTGTATCCTGCACAAGAAGCCTTCTGAAATCTTCTGTTTTCTCCAGGAAGAGATTTGCATGTCTTATACCTCTGTAATACTCGGCCCACACATCGTCTGGATTGGTGAATGGATCCCACGCTCCTGCATTAAATCTTTGAATGTTGTTAAACCGCGCATAATCTGCTTCATCAGAAGCATTTGCCATCAAAGCATTACCACCGAAGCGGTTTAGTTGCGGCAGATAATTGTAAACACCCATTCCAAAGGCTTTCAGGTTCGCAGGACCTGAATTGAGAAATAAATCTTCATTGAAGTTTTGCTGAATTTGTGTGTCTAAAAAGTTTTTTCTGCAAGACATGAGAAAAAAACCAGCTAGCACAAATAATATTAATGTCTTTTTCATGACAACTCATTAAGATTTTAAATAATCACTACATTTTAAGTGTAAATCCAAAATTGAAAGACTTAAGCGGAGGGTGTACAAAAGGATTCATTACCTCTGGATCTACATTTATTTCATCAATACGATCTATTGTTAATAGATTATTTGCACTAATGAAGAAGCGTATACCATCCATTCCAATCTTATTGCTCCACTTAATTGGCATCTGATATCCTATTTCAACTGTTTGGAGTCTCAAAAAAGATCCATCTCGTTGCCATAATGTTGAAGCCCTGTAGTTATTGTCATTTTGCTCTGTGGTAAGTCTAGGGAACTTTGCCATATCCATTCTAGTGCTTGTCCAATAATTGTTTTTTACCCATGGAGAGGGCTTTACACCTCCATTTAAAAAGGGTACAATCATGTTATTATCCAATAATGAAACAGTTCTTTGGGCAGCACCCTGAATCGCAACAAAAAAATCAAATGATTTATAATTTAAACTGGCATTAGCACCATAGAAAAGCTGAGGCAAGGCTGTATTTCCAAACGGCTTGCGATCTCTATTATCAATAACACCATCACCATTTTGGTCTTTATACTTTATATCCCCCGGTCTTACTGAACCAAACAACTGTTGAGGGCTTGAATTGATATCGGCCTGATCTCTAAAGAACCCTGCAAATTCTAAAACAAATGGCTGATTGATCGGATTTCCTCTAGCAACAAGATATGGATCTGAAGGAGTAAATTCAGCGATATCGATTATTTTATTTCGAGCAAATGAAATGTTACCACCAATATTCAGTGTTACATTACTGATTTTCTCTTTATAGTTTAACTCCAGTTCGGCTCCATATGCTTTAGTTTTTCCTCTGTTAACAGCAGCAAAATTCACACCCATCACTGATGGAATATAGCTGGACGGATTCAGGAAAATGTCTGTTCTGCGCTCATAAAAATAATCGAAGGCAACAGAAAGCTTATGAAACAAAACGGATTCAAAACCTACATTGATACGATTTGCTTTTTCCCATGTAACATTTCTATTGGCTAGGTTTCCTTGGTTAAACATTGGCGCGTTTACCCCTAAGTTGTTACCAATAAGATAATTACCAGTTCCTACATAATTCTGGTTAAAAATAAACCTACCTGCATTGCCAGTATTATCATTACCTAATAAACCCCAAGAAGCCTTCATTTTAAGAAAATTGACGAAATCAACTTTCTGCATAAAGGACTCATCACTCATTATCCAACCTGCAGACAATGAAGGGAAAAAACCAAATCTGTTTCCTTTAGGAAAATTTTCAGAGCCACTATATGCATAACCTAACTCAGCAAAATATTTGCTTTTAAAGTTATACATGACTCTACCCATAATTCGTTGCTCAGCAAAAGGCATTTCAGATCCTTCTGCACGAAATGTTTCTTGATAGTAAGATGTGGTCGCATAAATTTCATGATTGCCAAAGCTACGTCCGTATTCAAACCCACTCAACATAGTTGAGCGGTTAAACTGTGTACCATTCCCTTGAGTGATGGTAAAGTTATTATCTACAGTTCCTCTTGTCACTTTATCATATGGCAAAACCCCCGGAGTCGTTATCAAGTCAAATCTTGGAATAACTTCATCATAGTAAAGAGATCTTGTTTTATTATACGTATCGAAGAAGAAATTGCTAAAGTTGATTTGCCAATAAGCTTTCAAACCTTTTGTAATAAAATCAAGTTTTCCAATCAATTTCACATTTGCATCTACTGTTCTATCATTAATAGACTGATAACCTCTTTGTATTATTGTCGCTTTAGGGTTATCTGCATATCCCTGCGTTCCTCCCCAGCGACCATCTTGAGTTATAACAGGATAAGGATTAAATAATGAAAGTGTACGCCATAAAGTATTCTCTGATGCATTAGGGAAATATTTATCATTTATAGTTCCTCTGAAATTTGTCTGTGCGGAAAGAAACTTTGTAATATTCACATCAAAGTTTACACGAAGATTATACCTCTTTAAATTGTAGTTACTATTGGTAACCCTCTTTGTTTCAGTACCTGCATACAAACCTTGGTAGTCAGCAAATCCCAATGCCACAAAGTATTTAGCATCCTGCCTGCCACCGCTAAAGCTTAGGGCATAATCTTGACTCAAAGCATTTGGCCTAACCACTTCTTTATACCAATCTACATCTGGGTACAAAAAGGGGTACTCGCCTGTTTTAAAAAAATTAACTATTGAATCATTTCTAAAATACCCTTCACGAATTGTTTTGCCATCACTAATAAGGCCTTCATTGAACATTGTTGCATAATCACCATTGTTCACCACATCTGGTAAAAATCTTGGAGAATGAACGCCAAAACGTGAAGTGAAATTTATCTTAGTTTTGGAAGACTCAGTGCCTCGTTTAGTAGTAATAAGTACTGCACCATTCGCCGCATCCATTCCAAACTGAGACAAAGCAGCTGCATCTTTCAATACAGATACACTTTCAATTTCTTCAGGCA
>CALEST010000095.1 GCA_937907555.1 uncultured Sediminibacterium sp. | reverse complement strand
GAAATCTTTGGCATGATTAGGATCGCCACTTTAGATGATATACCGGCAATTCAGGAAATTGCTTATCAAACCTGGCCTTCAACTTATGGCGGTATTATATCGGAAGAACAAATCCGATATATGCTGGACCTGATGTACAGCACTGAATCCTTAGTGCAACAAATGAGTAAGGGGCATCAGTTTTTTTTAATGGAACAGGATAAGAACCAGGTAGCGGATACAGCCATATCAGGCTTTGCCTCGGTTTCCGATGAAGGCAATGGTATATTTAAATTGAATAAATTGTATGTTTTACCAACTGCACATAAAACAGGAACCGGTAAAGCTTTACTAAATTCAGTTAAAGCTTATGCTACACAAAATGGCGGAAAGGAATTGATACTTCAGGTGAACAAACAAAACCCCGCCATTGCTTTTTATAAAAGCCAGGGATTTATCATTAAGAGCGAAAATATTTTTGAGCTGGATCATGGTTTCGTGATGGACGATTATGAAATGAGTTTACCGCTGACTTAAGGTCAGTTATTTTTCTTACCATTCATATGCTTACAATTTAAGTACCGCAGAATGTTGCATAAAATCCGTCTCCATTCACTGGTGGCTCCTGGTATTTTGTATAATCGCCAGCTGGTTCATAAGGATGCTGAACTGCCTGCAAGAGTTGATTAAATATTGTCAGATCATAATTCATAACCACTGCATCCAACGCTTCTTCTACCCGATGGTTTCTGGGAATAACAAAGGGATTTTGATGATACATGATCGCTTTTGCCTTTTCATTATTGATGCCTGCAATTACTAACAGTGAACTGCGCTTTTCCATCCATGATTCAAAGCTTGTGCTGCAGTAAATTCCTGCGGGCTGTATAGCACCTTCAATAATTAAAAAAGTATTGGTATAGTCTGCCTGTTCCTTCTGCATCCATTGCATGAGCTCTTTCAGTAAATCAATTACCTCGTTGGAAATACTATTTTCATCAAAGCCAATTTTAGCAGCCATAGTAGAAGTGTACAATTGCGTATATAAAGCAGGAAACTGATTCAAAACTTCTGTTGCCATTTTAACTGCTTTATCCGTATCCGTATCAATTATCGGCAACAATGCGTTGGCCAAACAACTTAGGTTCCAGTGTGCAATATTGGGTTGATTGCCAAAAGCATATCGCCCATTAGTGTCGATAGAACTAAAGGCTTTGGCGGGATCATAACTGTTGACGAATGCACAGGGGCCGTAATCAAAAGTTTCTCCTGCAATAGACATATTATCAGTATTCATCACCCCATGTATAAATCCTACCCGCATCCATTGGGCAATTAATCTTGCCTGTTGATGCAGTACCTGTTCCAATAAAGTTAATGCAGCATTCTGTTGAATTGCTACGTCAGGATAATGTCTGTTAAGTGTGTATTGCGTTAATTTCTCCAGGTCTTCTGTTTTCAAAAACTGACGGGCATATTCAAAAGTACCTACCCGTATATGGCTTTTCATGACACGCGTTAAAACAGCACCGGCCTGTATTTCTTCTCTGAAAACTTTCTCTCCGGTTGTAACAACCGCAAGACTTCTGGAACTGGGAATACCCAGACCATTCATGGCTTCGCTTATCAGGTATTCCCTAAGCATAGCACGCAAAGTTGCCCTGCCATCTCCTCTTCTGGAATAAGGGGTTGGCCCGGCACCCTTCAATTGAATATCCCATCTCTGTCCGTCTGGACCAATATGTTCTCCCAATAAAATAGCTCTTCCATCTCCCAGCATGGTAAAATACCCAAACTGGTGACCTGCATAGGCCTGTGCAACTGGGCTTGATCCTTCAGCCAATTGATTACCGCTTAGAATATTTGCGAGAACTGATTGATTTACTTCCGCATTTACCCCAAGCTCCTGGGCAAGCGATTCATTATAAAAAAGCAAAGCCGGAGCAGATACTGGCGTGGGCAACACTTTTTGAAAAAATGCATCTCCAAGGGTCTGGTAACTATGATTGAACTGAAAAAGAGAATCCAAGAATTAAAAGTTTTTTGCAAAATTAACCAATCAATGCACCAATACATGGGTTTGTTTAATCACCCCCATTACAAAAACCGATTGTACATGTCCTATGTTTTCTGCCTGAGACAATTTATTCACATGAAAATGGTAATAGTCATCCATGCTTTCGGCAACCACTTTCAACATAAAGTCAAACTCCCCGGAAATATTATAGCACTCTATCACCTCATGCATTTCCTGAATACGTTTGATGAATTTACCTCCGGCAATTTTATCGTGTTGCTTCAGGGAAACATAACAAATCACCATCAGGCCTTTTTTAACTTTGGTATGATCTACCAGGGTAGCATATTGCTTAATCACCCCTGATTCTTCCATTCTTTTGATACGTTCATGAACAGGCGTTGTACTCAGGTGTACCTGGTCGGCAATTTCCTTTACTGTTGCCCTTGCATTGTGCTGTAACAACTTCAAAATCGCCAGATCTTTGGCATCCAGTGAAAAAGAAACAGTGGATTCGGCTTTTTTAAGGACTTTAGGCATCTTAT
>CALEST010000094.1 GCA_937907555.1 uncultured Sediminibacterium sp. | reverse complement strand
AAAATACCCAACGAGTAAAACCAGAAAAATAGAAATCCCTAATCCTGAATATAATTTAAATGGATTATTGCTTTTCATTTAATAAATTCATTTATATACTCTCAATTTAAAATTAAATATGCGTTGCTGACGAATTATTTGCACTTATTTGTAATTTGTAGTAGTACCACTACAAGAAACAGTTTGATTGTTCTACTGAAGAACTAATGGAGGTGTTGAGAATGCTAAAAAAAGGATATATAACAATGATTTTATGCATTTTTTGTGTATGCAGCACAATCTATGCACAGGAAAGAAACAATCAGACTCAGGATAGTATTACAACAACCCGAAGATTATTTAATAAAGTAGTACAGTCTATTTCAGTGAATAATCCAATACCTGTTCAGGGCACTCCTATGCAGGAAGCAACAAAAAATGCAATTGATTTTGAACCTTATGAGGGCAAATTTATCAGATATGTTTATGTAAATAAACTTGGCTTTAATAAGCTGCTGACTGACACTTCAATTACCAGAAATAATTATTTAAACCGGCTAGGTAATTCCTTGCACACTCCTACCCGTTATCCGGTTATTCGAAAAAATTTATTTTTCAAGGCTGGAGAAAGAGTAGATCCAGACTTGTTTTCAGATAATATCAGATATCTGAGAGATCTTAGTTTCATTCAGGATGCAACCATTGTTATAATACCCATTCAGAATAATCAGGATGAAGTAGACGTAATGGTTTTGGTAAAAGACGTATTCCCGATTGGAGGTAGTGTTCCGGAGTTTAATACCAATTTGCTGGATGTTGAACTTAACAATGACAATGTTTTCGGCTCAGGAAACCGAATGCGGATTCGACAGTTTTTCGATACCAAAAGAAGTCCCAGATATGGTTACGGATTTGAATTTCTTGCCAGAAATATAGGCGGAAGTTTTTTAAATATTGCTGCTGGTTTCCAGACGGAGAATCCTGCTTTTAACTCAGGAAGAAGAGAAGAAAATGCTTATTTTATAAGAGGTGATTTACCACTGGTAAGCCCCTATCATCCTTATACAGGAGGCTTTGAACTCTCTGTAAATAATACAAGTAATAGTTATACAGCAGCCAATATATACCAGCAGCAGTTGAAATACGGATATTATAATGCAGACTTGTGGCTGGGCTATAGTTTAGGAGCAAAAGAAAGAATGCTGGATAATTTAGGTATAAGAAAAAGAAGCATTCTCTCGGGCCGGATAGTTCACAGGTATTTTACGGAAAGGCCCGACACGCTGAAGTTTATTTACGATAGCCGTTACAATGATATTACAGGAGTGTTGTTTTCCTATACCATGTTCGAAAGAGATTTCTACCATACCAATTTTATTTACGGTTTCGGAAGAAATGAGGATTTACCGGAAGGCTTCAGTTTAACTTTCACCGGAGGATGGGCAGACAGACAGGATATTTCCAGAATGTATTTTGGTGCAGAATACCAGCGAAGTTATTTCAATTCAAAAAAGGCCTTTTTAAATTATACCATAAAAGCGGGCGGATACATCAATCAGCATAAACCAGAGGATTTGTCTGCTTTAACCAGCCTGGAATTAATTACTCCATTAAAACAGTTGAAAAGTAAAAACTGGTTTATGCGACACTTTATTAGCGGGAGCATTACTGTACAAAAATTTATCCGCTTAAATGATCCGTTGAGGGTGTCCAGTATTTTCGGAATTCCCCGAATCAGAAATACAAGAATAGATGGTACAGCAAGAATTACGGTTAATGCTGAAACGGTGTTTTATAATACTTTTAAACTGGCTGGTTTTAATTTTGCTCCATTTGTATTTTCTAATTTATCTTATTTAAAGCTTTCTGCTTCAGACCCTGAAAATGGAGCTTTGTACAGTGCTTTAGGAAGCGGAGTAAGAACCCGTAATGAAAACCTGGTTTTTGGCACCATTGAACTTAAAGCTTATTTCTTCCCCAAAGTTGTTGAATACATGAGCCCCTGGAATATAAGTCTTTCAACTAATTTAAGGTTCCGCTATCAAACAACACTAATTCAAAAACCTGACTTTGTTGTTGTAAATTAGACTGAACTATTTGTATTATTTAATGTTAAACAATTGTGATGAAAAAATTACTATTCGTGGCAAGTCTTGCGCTTATCAGTGCTTTTGGCTTTGCCCAAAACAATCCTAAGCCAAGTCCGGCTACCGAAGTGAAAGCGAAACTTGAAAATGGAGCAGAAATCTCCATTAAATATGGTCAGCCTTCATTAAAAGGCAGAACACCCGGAAAAGACGTGGAGCCAATGCTAAACAAAATATGGCGTGCAGGTGCCAATGATGCAACTGTTTTTGAAACTTCAAAGGATCTTAAAATTAACGGGAATACTTTGCCCGCAGGTAAATACGCACTCTTCCTGCTACAAAAAGAATCTGGCGCAACCGTTATTTTCAATAAGATCTGGAAACAGTGGGGCGCATTTCAATACAAAGAAGCAGAAGATGCATTACGTGTTGAAGCAAAGCTTGCTAACAATTCGGAATCTGCAGAAAAACTGATTTACAGTATCAGTGGTAATGGAATGGTACAAATACTTTGGGGTAATCTGAATTTTGGTTTTACTGTAGAATAAGGGGCATCATGGTACAAGCGTATAATTTTCTGGCCAGCTGGCAGTTGTTTCCTGAAAAGTGTGATTTCCAGAAGGGAATTGCGCCTAAAAGTGGCAACTATAAAATAGAAAGCATAGAAAATGGTCAGGCATTAAGCTTCAGTATTAACTGGGTTAGTCTTGATAATGAAGCATTCTACACTCAGTATAAGGTTTTTCCAAATGATTCTTTGCAAAAGCTGGAAGACAATCAACTTGCTGATGAAATTAAATCTGTAATTGTTAATTCCTCAACACTCTCTGTTGTTTTTTATAAAAACGCACTTACTGTATTGGTTGTAACTCATGAGATTCTGCCAAACGGATATATGCGGATTACCCAAGAAGGAACGGATGAGAAGGGAAAAAACTATCGGAATATAGAATTATACCATAAGCAGTTAAGTGTGTTACCCTATTCATCTTCTGTAGCCGGAGTTGCCATAAGGCCAACCAAAGAAGGGGTTATTAAGCATAAAGCATTAAGTGCTATGGAAGACCAGACTAATATGCAATTAGACCAGATAAGGCAGCAGATTGAATTACTGGCACGTCAGGCCCAGGAGATTCGGAAACGCAAGGAACTGAGTATGATGATATATGAAGCCAAACTGAATTTTAAACCTCAAATTGGTCAGGTTTATCATTTATATGAGAAAAGAGATAGCTCACATATCCTTTCATTGGTAGCACCTCAGGAATGGGGCGCTAGCGGACCTTTTAAACAATTTGTATCTTCTGTAAAATTATTAGCCGACCATACCTGGGTAGAAGTGTCTTAGTTAAGAGAATACACTGCTTATTGCAGTCTAATAAAAAATCCCGGCAAGTAAAAACTACTTCCGGGATTTTTATTGGGGTGAACCAATGAATTATTTTGCTAATCGCTTGCTTAATTCAGCATCAATTGCATCTAAAAATTCTTCTGTATATAAGTAATGTTCACCATGACTTACCTTGTTCCCATGTATACAAACCGCAAGGTCTTTGGTCATTTTTCCTGATTCAACTACATCCACACATACTTTTTCAAGTGTTTGGCAGAAATTAATCAGTTCCTGGTTGCTATCTAATTTTCCACGGAATTCCAAACCACGAGTCCATGCAAAAATAGAAGCGATTGGATTGGTAGAAGTGCGATTCCCTTTCTGGTGCTCTCTGTAATGTCTGGTAACTGTTCCGTGCGCAGCTTCTGCTTCCATTACTTTTCCATCGGGTGTAACCAATGTGGAAGTCATTAAGCCTAGTGAACCAAATCCCTGCGCTACAGTATCACTTTGAACATCTCCGTCGTAGTTTTTACATGCCCAAACAAAATTACCATTCCACTTTAATGCGGAAGCAACCATATCATCAATCAAACGATGTTCATAGGTTATGCCGGCATCAGTGAACAATTGTTTGAATTCATTTTGATAAATCTCTTCAAAAATATCCTTAAAGCGTCCGTCGTATTTCTTTAAGATGGTATTCTTTGTAGATAAATACAAAGGCCATTTCTTAATTAATGCCTGATTAAAGCAGGCGCGTGCAAATCCTTTGATACTTTCATCGGTATTGTACATAGCTAAAGCTACCCCGTCTCCTTTAAAATTATACACTTCAAATTCCTGAACGGTACCGTCCTCTCCTTCAAATTTTACGGTTAATTTTCCTTTACCTTTTGTTACAAAATCGGTTGCACGGTATTGATCTCCGAATGCGTGACGACCAATACAAATGGGGGCCGTCCAGTTAGGTACCAGTCTGGGTACGTTTGAACAAACGATGGGTTCTCTGAAAACGGTACCATCCAGAATATTTCGGATAGTCCCGTTAGGGCTCTTCCACATTTGTTTCAGATTGAATTCTTTTACACGTTGTTCGTCTGGTGTAATGGTAGCGCATTTAATTCCAACGCCATATTGCTTAATTGCATTTGCCGCGTCAATGGTAACCTGGTCATTGGTTTCATCGCGGTATTCCATACCTAAGTCGTAGTACTTAATATCTAAATCTAGATAGGGTAAAATCAATTTGTCTTTAATGAACTTCCAAATAATTCTTGTCATTTCATCTCCATCCAATTCTACTACCGGATTGGCAACTTTAATTTTTTGGGCCATAGTTTCTGTTTTTGTTGTAATCAGTCGGCAAATATATTATTTATTGGGGAATCCGGTTTTAAGAAACATTCACAATTAATACCGGAATGGTTAGTTTATGCCTTACGTCCTCAATGGTTTCGCCAAAAATATAGTCTTTTAGTCCACTATGCCGGTGTGCTCCCATTATCAGCATATCTGAATCCAGTTCCTCCACCAGCCTCACTATTTCTGCAACCCTTCGGGTATATCCAACATGTCCGCTGGCATTCAAGCCCTTCAATTTTAACTGCTCCACATAATTCTTTAATCTTTCCTTGTCTTTTCTGGTTTCAGCATCATCACTTGAGTCTTTGGAATAACGTGCAGAAACGCTTTCCACAATATGAATCAGCTGATAGGATACTTTTTCATTGCCTTGAGACAAAGCGTGGGCAATTAGTTTTTCATCTGCATTGGTAAAGTCAAGTGCTATGGCAATTCTTTGAATTTTCTTGACTTCAAGGTTATCCAAAAGCATGGCATCTCCGTACAATGTATCTTTGGCCAGTCTTCGCTTTTTTGAAGCGATTGGATAAAAGGTCATCATTAAAAACAACCAGATAAATCCCAGAATGGCTACTATAACTGCGGTTTTCACCCAAAAGGAAACACCGCTGTGAAATAAGGCGGACACTTCCTCTACAACCAGATTTACGTTAAGAAAAACCAGGATTAATGCTACCAGCCAGGCAAGAATCTGCGTCTTCTTTCCAATAACGAAATCTCCCATGGTAGTCTTGTCACTCACAAAATGGATCAATGGAATTACGGCAAATCCCAATTGAATACTTAAGATAACCTGACTGAAAATCAATAGATCATCCACTTTTTCGTCCCCATAAATCATAATGACCAACAGAGCAGGTACTATGGCAATTAGTCTGGTTAATAAACGGCGTAACCATGGATTGATTCTTAAATGCAAATATCCCTCCATTACTATCTGTCCTGCCATGGTTCCGGTCACGGTTGAACTCTGTCCAGCAGCAATTAAGGCAACAGCAAACAGTACCGGAGCAATAGAAGATCCCAATAGAGGTTCTAATAAATGATGAGCTTCCTGAATTTTGGCAACTTCTGTATTGCCTGTCTTGTAAAACACGGTTGCGGCCAGTACCAGAATGGCCGTGTTCACCAGAAAAGCGGCATTGAGGGCAATGGTACTGTCTATCAGGTTGTATTTCAATGCGGTTTTAATCCCCTTTTTATCCGGATTAATTTTTCTGGTCTGTACCAATGCCGAGTGGAGGTACAGATTATGTGGCATTACAGTTGCTCCAATAATACCTACGGCAATATATAAGGCGCCATCGTGCAACATACCCGGTACTAATCCTCCTACCACATCACTAACTGCAGGTTGGGCAATCAATATCTGTACTAGAAAGGAAGCTCCAATAATGGCCACAAGTGCAATAATAAAAGCTTCCAGTTTTCTTATTCCCCAACGTTGTAGAAATAAAAAGAGAAAAGTGTCTAATACCGTAATGACTGTTCCCCATAAAATGGGCAAACCTGTGAGTAAATGAATACCAATTGCCATACCCAACACTTCGGCCAGATCGCAGGCTGCAATGGCCAATTCTGCCAG
>CALEST010000093.1 GCA_937907555.1 uncultured Sediminibacterium sp. | reverse complement strand
AGGTATAATCGTTGGATTAACAGGTGGATTGGTATTATGGGCAAGCAGTTTTGTATTTTCTCCCGCTTTATCTGTTTTGTTTTCAATGCTGACAACTATCTTATTAACCGGGGCTTTTCATGAAGATGGTTTTGCCGATTGTTGTGATGCTTTTGGCGGCGGATGGACAGTAGAAAAAATCCTAACCATCATGAAAGACAGCAGACTGGGAACTTATGGAGTAATTGGTCTGATTGGAATTTTGACTGCCAAGTATTTATTGTTACTGGAGTTAACAGAAAATTTTCCTGCTGGCATTATATTATTCGGAATAATTGCAGCGCATGCCAATAGCCGATTCTGGGCAACTACCCTGATGCAGAAGTTAATATACGTGCAAGATATTGATGCCAGTAAATCAAAACCGCTTGCCGACAGAAAACTGACCAGCAAAGAAACAGCCGTTCTGGCTTTGGGCAGTTGTGCTCCCCTTGCCCTATTCTTTACTATTCTTTACACGCCTGTTAGCGAGTTGAATCATTTTCACCTTGATATAACATTTATTTCCTGGTTTTTATCTTTTTTATTCTGGGTACAAGTGCCCCCCTTTATTGTTCAGCTTTTTGCTGTTAGGTATTTAAAAAAATGGATTGGGGGGTATACAGGAGATTGCTTAGGAGCAACCCAACAAGTTTGTGAAATTGCATTTTATTTAGGATGTTTATGCTTATGGAAATTTATTTGATTAGACATACTACTCCCAATATTGAGAAGGGGATTTGCTATGGCCAGGCAGACCTGGATATAACGGAAACATTTTTAGAAGAAGTAGAAGCCATTAAACCCCACTTGCCGCAGAAGGACTTAAAAGTGTATAGTAGTCCTTTACAACGCTGTAAAAAACTGGCTGATGCCCTTTTTGATGGAATGGAAATAGATGTGCACGAAGACCTGATGGAACTCAATTGTGGAAACTGGGAATTACAACGCTGGGATGATATTCCAAAAGAGGAGATTCAACCCTGGATGGACGACTTTGTAAATATTCGTGTACCCAATGGAGAAAGCTATGTTGATCTACATGAAAGAGTAGTGAATCGTTTTAATGAAATAGCATTGCGCAAAGAACCTGCGGTAATTGTTGCGCACGGGGGAGTTTTAAGAAGTATTCTCTCGCATATCACGAATACCCCTTTAAAGGAATCCTTTGATGTGTTCACTTTGCATTATGGCTGTGTGGTGAAAATCAGTTTATCAGATAACGAAATGAAACACGAGCTTTTATACAATTATTCTCGTCAAGGTAAAGAATGGCATCGCCCCACTGTATCATAAAATTGTATCTTTAAAAAAACAAGTCCATGGAATTTCAGATTGATCAGCTGCTGACGGTAACGTTCACCCTATTTGCGGTAATTGATATTGTAGGTTCGATTCCCTTGTTAATTTCTTTAAAAGAAAAAATGGGAGGCATCCGCTCTATTCAGGTGACCCTGATTTCAGGAGCATTGATGATTTTGTTTTTATTTGCCGGAAAGCCCTTCTTAAAAATACTGGGACTGGATATTCGATCCTTTGCAGTGGGTGGCTCTATCGTGATTTTTTTACTCGGTCTTGAAATGGTATTGGGCCATGAAATTTTTAAAGGAGACAACAATGCCAAAAGTAGTAGCGTTGTACCCATTGCTTTTCCTATCATTGCAGGCTCCGGAACCCTTACCACCATAATGTCTTTGAAAGCGAATTTTGAAGAACTCTATATTTTACTTGGTATTTTAATAAACCTTCTGGTAGTCTATATCACTTTACGATTACTCAAAGTAATTGAAAGAGCTTTAGGCGAATCAGGATTACTAGCCGTTAGAAAATTCTTTGGTGTAATCCTGATTGC
>CALEST010000092.1 GCA_937907555.1 uncultured Sediminibacterium sp. | reverse complement strand
CCTAATAATATGTTTCTGGTACTTTTCTGTGATAAGAGTGACATATTAATAGAACGTTTTTTTACGGGTTTTGTTCCAGGTTATAACAATTAATAATCCTACTATCGCTCCCCCAATATGCGCCCATCTGGCAACATTGTCACCGGCCGAGTTTTTCAGGGCAAAGAAGAATTCGTAGGAAAAATATAAAAGACCAATCCACTTTGCCTTGATTGGAAAAAGAAAATAAATGTAGATATAGGTATTGGGGAACAAGTATATAAAGGCTGCCAGAATACCAAACACGGCTCCGCTTGCACCTAAAGTGGCGGTATTAATGTTCTTTTCGTAGAAATTGGTCAAAGCTTCAAACATCTGTGCGCTGGCCATGGTATTGTCTGGATTGTATCTTAATCCGTTGATAATTTGGCTGTGGTTTTCGAATCGAACATCGTAGCGCTCAATAAAACGGATCATTGCATTGTTTAAAGAAGCGCCTCCGTCTTCGTGTAGATTGAACAATACCTGATAATCTTTCATCAGCGGCACGAATTCGTAACTTAAGAAAAGCAAATGAATGAAAGCCGCTCCCAATCCGCAGATCAGATAAAAAGTAAGAAAGCGCTTTGATCCCCAAAGATTTTCTAAAACCGACCCAAACATCCAGAGCGCAAACATATTCCCCAGAATATGACCAAAGTCTCCATGTAAAAACATATGGGTTATCAGCTGCCAGGGTTGAAACAGGTTGCTTTGCCATCCATGAAGGGCAAAAATATCTTCCATGTTCAGGAAACCTGCAGGGCCGGAAATTACATTTTGGGCAAGGAAAAAAAGCCCATTAATGATGAGTAAATTTTTTACAATCGTCGGTAATATTTCAAATCTACTGGGTCTGAACTCTGTCATAATAATTACTTCAGTTTGAGCTGTACAACATTTTCAATGTGCAGGGTATGCGGGAACATGTCTACGGGTTGTATTCTGGTTACTTCGTATTTCTCGCTTAACAATGCCAGGTCTCTTGCCTGTGTTGCGGGATTACAACTGACGTATACAACGGTAGGGGCTGCAATTTCGAGCAGCTTTTTTACCAGTTTTTCATGCATGCCTGCTCTTGGAGGATCTGTTATCACCACATCGGCTCTGCCATGTTCTGCAAAAAAAGCATCATCGCAAATATCAATCACATCCCCTGCAAAGAAACGGGCATGATTCACACCATTCAAAGCAGCGTTTTCCTTTGCATCTTCAATGGCGTCAGCCACCATTTCTACTCCCACCAGTTTCCTTGCCTGTTTGCTAACAAACAAGCCGATACTTCCTGTACCGCAATATAAATCATAAACAAGCTGGCTGCCATCCAGTTCAGCAAATTCCCTGGTTACTGCATATAATTTTTCAGCCTGTTTGGTATTGGTCTGGAAAAAAGACTTTGGACTGATTTTAAATGCTAAATCTTCCAGTTTTTCTATGATAAAGCCCTTGCCATGATACACAATGGGTTCCTGGTCGTGTAAGCTGTCATTTCTTTTACCATTGATGGTATATAGCAAAGTGGTGATTTCAGGAAACTGAGCAAGCAGCTGATCCAGCAAGGCAACCCTATGTTCCTTGTCTTCATAGGCAATCACCATATTGACCATTAACTCACCTATCGTGCTGTTCCTGATCAGGAGGTTTCTAATCCAACCCTGATGCGTTTTTATATTATAAAAAGGGAGCTTATTTTCCAAAACATAAGCTGCCACAGCCTTTCTGATATGGTTGGTGGGCTCTTTTTGTAAATGACAAGTGTCTATTTCCACTACTTTATCGAAAAAGCCACGCACGTGAAATCCGGCTGCTCCAGGTTCCTGGTCAAAATCAACACCGGCTGCTTTCATTTTTCGAAACTCTTCTGTTGGAATATACTTGCGGGTTGCATAAGTGTATTCCATTTTATTCCTGTATTCCCTTGTAATATCTGCCCCTATGATGGGCGCAATTTCGGGTAAAGGAATTTTTGCAATCCTGGTCAGATTATCGGTAACCTGCTTTTGTTTGTAGAACAATTGTTTTTCGTAGGGCAGCATTTGCCACTGACAACCACCACAAACTCCAAAATGTTTACAAAATGGCTGCACCCTGTCGGCTGAATAGCTATGAAAATGAACCGTATATCCTTCGGCCCAGTCTGCCTTGCTTTTGGTTAATTGAATATCTACCAGGTCTCCAGGCACGGCTCCCTCAATAAAAATAACTTTTCCATCTACCCTGGCAAGCGATTTTCCCTCGGCTGCATAGTCTTCTGCCAGTACTTTTTCAAGTACGACTGTTTTTCGTTGTTTTCTCACCTTGTAAAGGTAGGTCGCGTTTTCTATTTAGCCCTCTAAAATGCGTATTTTTAGCTTTAAATAGTGTGTATGCGTCGTTTATTGATGATTGTGTTTATGAATGGATTGTTAATTGGGTATGGTCTGGAGTCTTTTGCGCAGAAAATACCAGCTGGTACTAAAAGTAAAACTGCCCCAGGTACAGGCCGGGAAATTCCCATTACCCTGACCCCACTGAAAAATACCAAGATTTATCTGGGCAGTTATTTTGGAAAGGGCATGACCCTGGTAGATTCTGCCTTTCTGGATATGAATAGTAAGGGGGTTTTCAAAGGAGATAGTAAGTTGACCAAGGGGATTTATTTTGTGGTTTCTCCCAATTACACCATTCAGTTTGAGTTTTTAATGGATGGAAAACAAAGATTTGAAATAAAGGGGGATACGTCTGCTAAGGAATCTGCACAAATCGTCGGCTCTCCTGATAATGACCTGTTTAAACAGTATGCCCAGTTTTCCAATGAAAAAGGAAGACAGGCGCAGCAATTAAGAACAGCACTGCTTTCTGCCAGCCCCGAGGAAGCTCCTAAAATGAGGGCTTCATTGGCAAACGTAGAAAAAGAAATTAAACAATACCAGCAGAATATACACCTGAAACATCCTAATTCATTGTTGTCCACCCTGTTTTACATTATGAAAAGGCCTGAACTACCTGCTGTACCTGTAGTGAAAGGGAAGCCGGATTCTGCCTACCCCTACCAATATGTTAAACAGCATTTCTGGGATGACGTGCTCTTTAATGAAGACCTCTTGTTGAGAACACCTTTTTTTGAATCTAAACTGGATGATTATTTTA
>CALEST010000091.1 GCA_937907555.1 uncultured Sediminibacterium sp. | reverse complement strand
AGCAGGTGTAAAAATTGAAAAAGTAGTTGCTGTCATTGATCTGGGTACAGTAGTGAATCCAGACAATACCCGGGCGCAGGTAGAGGGTTCGGCTGTAATGGCATTAACTGCTGCAATTAAAGGCGGTATTACTTTTGACAAAGGAGCAACGGTTCAATCTAATTACCATAATAATCCATTGGTCCGTATTAATGAAATGCCAAAAGTGGAAGTGCATATTTTAGCCGATGGCGGAGATAAAATTAAAGGAGTTGGTGAACCAGGCTTGCCTCCATTTGCACCTGCTTTGTGCAATGCCATATTTGCAGCAACAGGAAAACGTATCCGCAGACTGCCTTTTGATATTAATAAGATTGTATAGAGTGGTATTTGAAATATTGTAATTGATAAATCTTAATTGGAACAGATGAAAGCTGGGAAAAAGACTTTGTCGGTATTGATTGTGGGAGGTTTTCTTTCTATTGCCTTTGTGCAGCCTTTTAATTTGAAACAAAGCATCGAGGCTGGGAAAAAAGTGTATGAAACCAATTGCATGAACTGTCATATGCAGGATGGAAAGGGATTGGAGGGAGTTTTTCCTCCCGTTGCCCAGTCTGATTTTTTAAAGAAGAGTCCGAATGAAATCATTGACGTATTAGTAAAGGGGCAGTCCGGAGAAATAAAAGTGAACGGAGTAACCTACAATGGGGTGATGCCCAGTGTAGAGTATCTTTCCGATCAGGAGATAGCCGACGTGCTGAATTATATACAGAATAGCTGGGGCAACAAAAATACCAAGCCCATATTACCCGATCAGGTGAAAAAGCGTAGATCATAAGCCAAGATTTCATGAAGGAATTAGCGGATATAGTTCGTGCATTTGAACAAATGGAACAAGAGAAACAGCGGATGGCACTGGCAACTGTTGTGCACGTGGAGGGGTCTTCTTACAGAAGGCCGGGAGCCCGCATGCTGGTGAGTGAAGATGGAAGATATATTGGAGCCATCAGCGGAGGATGCCTGGAAGGAGATGCTTTAAGAAAGGCTGCTCTTGCCATTAAGCAGGGCAAAAAGAAATTAGTGGTATATGATACTACAGATGAAGACGATGCCAAGCTGGGTGTACAACTAGGATGCAATGGGATTGTTCGTATTCTGTTTGAACCGCTTAATACCAATCAAAACGATTTGATTAAGGGGTTGCAGGAAATATTGCTTACCAGAAATCCGCAGGTATTGGTTACCGGATTTAACCGAAATCATGCTGAGCACTGGGGTACTCTTTTGCACAATCAAGTTGTTACAATTGAATTGCCCGTTGTACAGGAAGCGATTCAGCGCGTACTTTCACAGAAAAAATCAGAATATATTTTAGTAGATAGCAATGAGGGAAAACAGGAAGTGTATATAGAATACATACTACCTCCGGTTTCGCTTATTATAGTGGGTGCTGGAAACGATACAATGCCGCTGGAGGCGATGGGCAGATTAATCGGATGGAATACAACTGTTGTAGACGGAAGACCAACACACGCAAATGCACAGCGTTTCCCTCAGGCGGATAATATCATTGTTGGTAAACCAGATGCTGTAATTCCTAAGCTGACCATTGACGATCGCACAGCCATTGTATTAATGACCCATAATTACAATTATGATATGGCTTTTCTACAAGCCATGTATTCACAAAGCTTCCGCTATATTGGTTTATTGGGGCCGGCTGCCAAGAGGGATCGTTTATTGAATGATTTAAAGGAGCAGGGAATGCTGTTTTCTGAATCGCAACTCAGTAATATTTATGGCCCAACCGGATTGGCACTGGGCGCAGAAACTTCTGCTGAAATTGCGCTTTCTGTTTGTGCAGAAATTATGGCCGTTATGGAAAACAGAATTCCCATTCATTTGAAAAATCAGTTGACACCTATTCATAGCAAAATATGAATTGTGGAGTGATGATATTGGCGGCAGGCAAAGCATCCCGAATGGGGAAGGCCAAAATGTTATTGCCCTACAAAGACAAGACCATATTGGAAAAAATTGTGGAAGAAGTATTGGTGTTGAAACCTAACCTTGTATCGATTGTAACGGGACATTATCATCAGGAAATCAGTTCCATCATTCAGTCTCATAAAGTAGTGCTGGTTCATAATAAGGACTATCAGGCTGGAATGAGCAGTTCCATACAATCAGGACTTACTGCTATGCAGCAGCAAAGTCCGGATTTACAATTTTTATTTATCCTGGTAGCTGATCAGCCATTTTTAAATGAGGCTCTTTTGCGGAAAATGATTCAGATACAAACTGAAACCCAAAAGGGACTGGTTGCTGCGAGATATCAGGGTATTGTGGGTACCCCCCTTTTATTGTCAGCTAAATATTTTGAAGAATTGAACCAATTGAAAGGGGATAAGGGCGCACGGACTATATTGCATCAATATCCAGATGATTTGGAGACGATTGATTTTGAATTGGGTTGGCTGGATATTGATTCCGCAGCTGATTATGAGCGGTTTTGTGAAATTTTAAACAATGAAAATGCTGATTGATCAGTACAATAGAGCACACGATTACCTGCGAATTTCTTTAACGGACAATTGCAATCTGCGTTGCTTTTATTGCATGCCCGAAGAAGACTATGCATTCATGCCCAATCAGCGTTTGATGCAGAAAGACGAGATTGTTCAGCTGGCTACTTTGTTTGTGCAGAACGGAGTGAAAAAAATCAGATTAACCGGCGGAGAGCCGCTGGTTCGAAAAGATGCTGCCGCCATTATAAATGAGTTGGGTAAACTGGGGGTTAACTTAACCATGACAACCAATGCTACCCGGATTCACTTGTTTATTAATGAATTAAAGGAAGCAGGTATAAATTCCCTCAATATCAGTTTAGATACTTTACAAAAAGAAAAATTTCAGCTACTGACCAGAAGGGATCAGTTTAATCAGGTGAGAAACAATATTGATTTATTGCTGTCGCATGGGTTTAAACTGAAAATTAATGTGGTAGTGGTGAAAGGAATGAATGAACATGAAATATTAGATTTTATTGCATGGACCAAAGAAACCCCCATTCAAATTCGCTTTATTGAGTTCATGCCTTTTGATGGAAACAAATGGAATAGCGATAAGCTGGTTACGTTTCAGGAAATGCTGGAAATAATTGGAAAAGAATATACCATTGCCCCAGCCCGGAACGAGCCCAATGATACGAGTAAGCAGTTTTCAATAGCAAATCATGTTGGGAGCTTTGCAGTAATCAGCACCATGAGTGCTCCCTTTTGCAATACCTGTAACCGTATCCGTTTAACAGCAGATGGTAAAATAAAAAATTGTTTGTTTTCTTCTGAAGAAACAGATTTGCTGACAGCATTGCGTTCTGGTGAAAATATTCTTCCATTGATTGAAGATTCCATTTTTAAAAAACACAAAGAATTGGGCGGCCAGTTCTCAAATGATTTTGAAAAAATAAATGCCGAACTATTGCATAACAGAAGCATGATTGCAATTGGGGGTTAAATATTATGATAACTGTAAGTGAAGCCAAACAGGCATTGTTCAGTAAGGTCAGAACATTAGACCCTATTATCCATCCGCTGGCAGAATCGGCTGGCAGGGTGGTTGCAGAAGATATCAAGAGTCCGATAGATATGCCCGGATTTCTACAATCCTCCATGGATGGATATGCAGTCAGTAGTTTTGCAACTGATCAGTTGCTGCAGCTGCAGGATGAATTGCCTGCCGGTAGCAATCGGTCTTTGACCTTGCAAGAGGGGAAGGCGATTAAGGTATTTACAGGCGGTCCTGTTCCTTCCGGTGCAACCTGGGTAGTGCAGAAAGAATGGGTAGAAGAAAAGGCTGAAGGAATTATAATAAGGCAAACTAAACAGGAGATTGGTTTGAATATCAGAATGCCTGGATCTTCTGTAAAGAAAGATGCAGTGGTATTAACCAAGGGCACTTGTTTGCATGCCTACCAGATTGCCATGCTGGCGAGTCTGGGTATTACAGGGTTATCCGTATTCCCTGCTCCGAAAATAGCATTGATCATTACTGGAAATGAGTTGGTAAAACCCGGAGATGTACTTGAATATGGTCAGGTTTATGAATCCAATTCAATGGGTCTAACTGCAGCTTTGAAACAGCTGAGCGTAAATCAATGTCGGCTGCAATGGGTAAAGGATGATTTAGCGGATACAAAAGCAGCTATTGATCAAGCCCTTCAATGGGCTGATCTTATATTGTTAACAGGAGGGGTAAGTGTGGGGGACTACGATTTTGTAGCTGCAGCAGCTCAGCAGGCAGGTGTTGATACTATTTTTCATGGGGTGAAACAGAAGCCGGGAAAGCCTTTGTTTGCAGGAAAGCTGAATCAAACATTAATTTTGGGACTGCCGGGAAATCCCAGTTCTGTGTTGCATTGTTTTCAACAATATGTAAAGCCGGTAATTCAGTTAATGATGGGCATGCAAATTTCACCTGCACAACAGGCGAGAATGGCGCAGGAGTATGAAAAAAATACGCCCTTTGATTTTTTTGTAAAAGGGTTCCTTCAAAATGGAGAAGTAACCATATTAGAAGCACAGGCATCCTATCAGGTAGGTGCTTTTTCTGTGGCCAATTGCTGGGTTGAATTGCCTGCTGCTGAATTTCGTTTTTCCAAAGGTCAGCAGGTTACCGTTTATTTATTCTAACATTGATATATGGAACAAATGTGGATAGAAGGCTTTGCATTTTTAATTGTAGCATTTCTGTATGCATCTGTAGGGCATGGGGGCGCCAGTGGCTATCTGGCACTAATGGCGCTTTTGAATATTAGTCCTGCGGTAATGAAGCCAACTGCTTTAATCCTCAACCTGATTGTTTCACTCGTTTCATTTCTTTCTTTTTATAAAGCCCGGCATTTTAAATCGACCATGTTGTGGCCCTTGGTGGCAACTTCCATACCCGCTGCTTATTTAGGCAGTATTATACCGGTGTCCGAACCTATGTACAAGAAAATTCTGGCCATCGTCTTGTTGATTGCTGTTATTAGGATGCTCATAAAGCCACCGGCTGTTGAAAATATTTCCAGTCCTAAGTGGTACTGGCTAAGTTTGGCCGGAGGGGTTATCGGGCTGCTTTCCGGAATGATAGGCATGGGCGGGGGTATCTTGTTGTCGCCGCTTTTATTGATGATGGGCTGGGCCACCATACAACAAACAGCAGCCATCAGCGCTATTTTTATATTTTTGAATTCTGCATCGGGAATGATGGGACAATTGAAAAAAGGATTTGACCTTGCACCTTCTATGTATATAATCATAGGTTTTGTTTTAGTAGGAGGCTGGTTGGGAGCTTATATGGGCTCATCCCGATTTAAGACTACACAGCTGAAATTTATTTTAGCTGTAGTATTGATAATGGCTGTTTCTAAACTGTTGTTTGTAAATTGAGTGTATGGGAATTCAAGTATTGTTTTTTGGTTCAATAACCGATATTACCCTGGTGGCAGCGCTATCCTGGGAATACTGTGCTGATACAGATACATTGATGAAAGGGGTATTAAACCGTTTTCCCGCCCTGGCCAATAAAAAATATTTCCTTGCATTAAATCAACAGGTGATTCATGAAAACGCTCCTTTGAAGCAGGGCGATACTGTTGCTTTAATGCCACCCTTTTCCGGAGGATAAAATGGCCAACTATAACCGATATATCAGACAAATGATACTGCCCGGATTCGGGGCAGATGCCCAGCAAAAATTAGCGGAAGCGAAAGTTTTGATTGTGGGTATGGGGGGATTGGGATGTCCTGTACTCCAGTATCTGGCCGGGGCAGGTGTTGGTTCCATTGGCATCATGGATCCCGACCAGGTTAGTTTGAGCAATCTGCATCGGCAGGTTTTATTTAACGAGTCGGACATTGGACAACTCAAAGTAAAAGTTGCATCTCAAAAAATAAAGAAACTGAACTCAGAAGTTCAGCTAATAGAATACCCTTTTCAATTGAGTAAAGACAATGCTTTGTCTATCATTGAGCAATTTGATTGTGTAGTAGATGCTACCGATAATTTTGGTGCCAAATACCTGATTAATGATGTTTGTGTAATGCTGAATAAACCATGGGTATATGGAGCTGTTTCCGGATATGAAGGACAGGTGGCAGTTCTGAACAATATCCGTATGCCCCAACCTGTTCACTATCGCCATTTGTTTCCACAACAACCTTTACAAAATGAGTTTGCCAGTTGTGAAGAAACGGGTGTGATAGGTGTTTTGCCTGGCATCATCGGAACCCTGCAGGCAGCTGAAGCAATCAAATGGATTACGGGTTTAGGTAAGGAACAAAATGGCAGCTTGCTTAATTATCATTTTTTATCGGGGAGCTGGTATGCAATAGCATTATCAGTTAATCCTCAGGTGCCAGTTGTTGATGAATCTTTTTTTTATAAAACGAATTATGAAATGGAACCTATGAATGAGGAGGAAGATCTGGAAGATATAGATATTGCAGAAATAGACATTCGGCAATTCCTGCAAATTCAGGAACAACCTGGCCACTTTATATTAGATGTAAGAGAGTTGCATGAATATCCAACAGTTGATTTTGTTCATGCCCGGATACCCATGTCTGTATTGAAGGAATCCCTTGATCAGCTTCCACAGCAACCTGTTTATATTATTTGTCACCAGGGTATCAGAAGTGTTTATGCAGCACAATACATTAAATTGCACAAGGGTGTAGAAACCTACAGTGTAAAAGGAGGATTAACGGCTTATTTTAATGCAGTAAGTAATGAGTAGTAAAAAACATCATAGCATTTTTTATCAAGGGTCTATTCCCGCCCAGAAAATAGCGGACGATATTCAGAAACATTCCACCAAAACAAATATTGGTGCACATAGTATATTCTTAGGTCAGGTAAGAGAAGATGTGATTGATGGGGAAAAAGTAGTTGCTATAGAATACACTGCTTACGAATCAATGGTAGAAGAAAAGATGGCGATTATTCGGGAACATTTTTTTCAGAAATATGCATTGAGTTGTATGCATATATACCATAGCCTGGGAACAGTAGCAGTTGGAGAAATCTGTTTGTTTGTATTTACTTCTTCTGCTCACAGAAGAGATGCCATTGATGCCTGCAATGAAATGGTAGAGACCATAAAAAAAGAATTACCCATATGGGGCAAAGAAATCTGCAACAATCAAACAACGGTCTGGAAACAAAATAATTAAAACAGAATGGTCAATATTACCCATAAGTCCAATACCCTCAGAAAAGCCATAGCCGAAGCTTCGGTATTGGTTTCCAGTCAGGATACCATTGATGCAATTGTTCAGCAGAAAGTGCCCAAAGGCGATGTTTTTTCTTTTGCTAAAGTGGCTGCTTTGTTTGGGGTGAAAAAAACAAGTGAGATGATACCCGACTGTCATCCCCTTCCGGTTGAGTATACAGATGTGCGTTTTACTATCAAGGACCTGAGGGTAGTAATAGAAGTGGAAGTGCATACCATTTATAAAACGGGTGTTGAAGTGGAAGCCATGCATGGCGCTTCGGTAGCAGCGCTTACTTTATATGATATGCTGAAGCCCATTGATAAAAATGTAAGTATTCAGGAAATTAAACTGCAGTCTAAAACAGGAGGGAAGTCTGATAAGAAGAAGTATGCCGATAAAGGATTGACTGCAGCTGTTATTGTGTGTTCAGATACCATTGCCGCAGGCAAGGCAGAAGACAGTGCAGGAAAAGCAGTGGTGGAAACCCTGGAATCATTGGGGGTGAGCGTGCCTCTATATAGTGTTATTCCTGATGAAGCGGAATCTATCAGAGATGTTGTTCTATCCAATACGAGCAATCAGCATCAGTTGTTGATTTTAGTAGGGGGAACAGGGGTTTCGCCTCGTGATATTACGCCTGATATTCTTAGACCCATGTTGCAGAAAGAATTGCCGGGCATCATGGAAGCTGCCAGAAACTATGGTCAGGACAGAATGCCTTATGCTATGCTTTCCAGAAGTGTAGCGGGCCTCATTAACAATACCCTGGTGATGAGCTTCCCCGGATCCCTTTCAGGGGCCACTGAGTACATGGCAGCTTTATTCCCCCAGATACTTCATGTATTTGATGTAATAAAAGGAAGTCGCCATTCTCTATAGTGGTGGCAGATGCGCATACTCCACTTCTTCCAAAGGATTGAAGATACCCCTGTTAAAATCTTTCGCAAGCGGATAGGCAGACAAGCTTCCTTCTTCTGCCTGGTAACGGGCAATTTCCTGAATCCTGTTTTCTTTGATGGGGCTGATCCATTCTTCTGCAAGTTCAGTGGGTAAAATAGTAGGCATTCTTTTTTTTGTGTTGTGAATTTTTTCCATCAAACCATTTGCCTGCGTAGTAACAATGGCAAAACTGTGTACCATTTCTCCCGATAACTGGTCGGTCCAGGGTTGCCAGATGCCCGCCATGAATAATAATTCTTCCTGTTTATTTGCGCTGTGAATATAATAGGGATAAGCAATGGGTTTTTTATCTTCCGGTCGCTGATAATGTCTCCATTCAAAGAATCCGGTACTTAAGACCAGACATCTTCTGGCTTTAGCTGCCGCCTGATACACTTTGCTTTCAAACAACTTTTCTGCAGTGGCATTGAGTGTATTGTATTTTTTTCTGCTCTCCTGTAACTCTCCCAGGTTTTTAATGAACCAGGGGATGAATTCCCAGTGGGCCAGTTCCGGCTCCCATTCACCTGCATTGTTTTCTACAATAATTGGCCAGGATTGATAGGCAAAACCCGACTGCACTGTAATATCTGTTGCCGGAATGGGTTTAGATTTTCCTTTGAGTTTGATCTCTTTTTTGGCAGGTAATTTAAGGGAGTTGTAATAGCACATAGATAACAAATCTATGATAAACTCGGATGGGTTATAATCCAACCACTTCAATAAAATTGGATTTGCCTGGTCTGCTGTTTACAGTTGCCAGACAGCGTGCGCAATTGGGATCTTCCTTGGGAGTACTCAGCAATTTTACAGTAATGACCAATCCGGTTAAATCACTGGTAAGTGTTTGCATTTTGGTTCTGTCTTCGCAACTGAAAGTAGTGAAGAAAACATTGTCGTAGGTTTTACCCTCAAATGCAAATCCGTTTTCGGCTATATCTGAAGACTGTTTGTCTACCAGCTGAACGATGGCATCATTGCAAACTTCTTTGATAATTTTTACACGGAATGTGGTGTTGGTTAAATTATCATTCTTTGAACAAGAGAGTTGTAAAAAACTAAAAGCAACTAAGCCTATGATAAAAGTTCTCATAATTGTTTTTTTCAATAAGACGCTGCTGTTGTAAAGAATGCTGCTTAAGGGAATTGCTCCGCAAATCTTACGAGATTGCCAGCCTCGCTTTGCTCGGCTGTCTTCCCCTTTTTTGGGGCTTTACCCAAAGCCTTTGCACCAGCTTCGCTGTTGCAGTCGTTCTCCATTTGTTTACGCCCTCAAGCAAGCTTGGGTTGTCCCCAAATGAAGAACGCCTCTTCAACTTCGTTGAAAAGGCGTTTGTAGCCGGTACGGGAATCGAACCCGTCTTTGCCCCGTGAAAGGGGGCTGTCCTAGCCGATAGACGAACCGGCCATGGTTTTTGTCTTTCGGGTTGCAAAAATAAGAGGCAATTTCTTTTCTGCCAAACTTTTTTATCAAAATACCCAAAATCATTTGATAAACTGTAAATTTGTCCCTCTAACGCAATTATTTACATAAAAACATTTATCAATGAGTACAGTAAAAGTGGCTATTAACGGTTTTGGAAGAATCGGTCGTCTGGTGTTTCGTCAGATTTACAATATGAAGGGAATTGATGTGGTTGCTATTAATGACCTTACTAGTCCAGCGGTATTAGCTCATTTATTGAAGTACGATAGTGCACAAGGTCGTTTTGATGCAACTGTTACTTCTACCGATGATTCTATTGTAGTGAACGGAGAAACCGTAAAAATATATGCTCAGAAAGATCCATCTCAAATTCCTTGGGGAGCTCATGGAGTAGATGTGGTAATTGAATCAACCGGATTCTTTACTGATAAGGACAAAGCTGCTGCACATATTGCTGCTGGTGCTAAACGTGTTGTAATTTCTGCACCTGCAACAGGAGATTTAAAAACAGTTGTATACAATGTAAACCACAGCATTTTAGATGGTTCTGAAACCATTATTTCCTGTGCTTCTTGTACAACCAACTGTTTAGCTCCAATGGCTAAAGTTTTGAATGATCAGTTTGGTATTCAGACTGGTATCATGACCACCATTCATGCTTATACAAACGACCAGAATACATTGGATGCTCCACATCCTAAAGGTGATTTAAGAAGAGCAAGAGCTGCTGCTTCCAATATTGTTCCTAACAGTACAGGGGCTGCCAAAGCGATTGGTCTGGTATTGCCAGAATTAAAAGGCAAATTAGACGGAAGCGCTCAGCGTGTTCCAACCATTACTGGTTCTTTAACTGAACTGGTTTCTATCTTAGGTAAAAAAGTAACTGCTGAAGAAGTAAATGCTGCTATGAAAGCTGCTGCCAACGAAAGCTTTGGTTACAATGAAGATGAAATTGTAAGCACCGATATTATCGGAACGCATTTCGGTTCATTGTTCGATGCAACACAAACCAAAGTGATGACTGTAGGTGATGCACAGATTGTAAAAACCGTTAGCTGGTACGATAATGAAATGAGCTACGTAAGTCAGTTGGTAAGAACTGTAAATTATTTTGCAGGCTTAATCAGCAAATAAATTGTTTAAAAAATCTGGTGAAAGCCGTTCTGATTATTCAGGACGGCTTTTGTTTTTTGGTTAAATTGCCGATAAATCATTTTTATGGCAAGTCCTTTTGAATCGTTTCATTTTGCAGGAAAAAAAGCATTAATTCGTGTAGACTTTAATGTCCCTTTAGATAAACAAACCTATGCAATAGGCGATGACAATCGCATGCGTGCTGCGGTTCCTACAATCGTTAAAATATTAAAAGATGGCGGTTCAGTTATTTTAATGAGTCATCTGGGCCGTCCCAAAGAAGGTCCTGAAACAAAAAGTTCTTTAATTCATATTACCGGCCATTTGCAATCCCTCCTGACTAAGGCTGTGGGCAAAGAAGTGCTGGTACAATTTGCCAACGATTGCATTGGACAGGAAGCCATTGATAAATCAGCAGCATTGCAGGCTGGTGAAGTTTTATTATTGGAAAATCTGCGTTTTTACAAAGAGGAAGAAAAAGGGGATGCCGCATTTGCAGAAAAGCTGAGCAAGTTGGGTGATGTATATGTGAATGATGCTTTTGGTACTGCTCACCGTGCCCATGCTTCCACTGCTGTGATTGCACAGTTCTTTGCACCTGAAAATAAAATGTTTGGCTTATTAATGGAAGGAGAAGTAAAAGCCGCGGAATTGGTATTGCACAAAGCGGAGAAGCCATTTACTGCTATTATTGGTGGAGCCAAAGTGAGCGATAAAATTCTCATCATTGAAAATTTATTGGAGAGAGCTACCGATATCATTATTGGGGGCGGTATGGCATATACATTTATGAAAGCAAAAGGCGGCTCAATCGGAAAGAGCTTATGCGAAGACGATCGTTTAATTACGGCGCTTGAAATATTGGAAAAAGCTGCGGCGAAGGGCGTGAATATTCATTTGCCGGTTGATAGTTTAGTAGCAGATAATTTTGCTGCTGATGCCAATACGCAAGTAGCAGAAAGCAATCAGGTTCCTGATGGATGGATGGGACTGGATATTGGTCCGAAAGCCATTGACTCTTTCACTGCTGCAATCACCCGTTCAAAAACCATTTTGTGGAATGGCCCAATGGGCGTGTTTGAAATGGAAAAATTTCAGGCAGGTACCAAAGCAATTGCCATTGCAGTAGCTAAAGCCACTGCTGATGGAGCCTATAGTTTGATAGGAGGAGGCGATAGCGTGGCCGCTGTTAATCAGTTTGGTTTTGCCGATCAGGTAAGTTATGTAAGTACAGGAGGAGGAGCTATGCTGGAATATTTTGAAGGCAAAGTATTACCAGGCATCGCTGCCATTTCTAATAGCTAATTAAGCAACATCTTCACCCATAGCAGCTTTCATTAAAAGGAACCAGTCTTCTCTGGTTAGTTTGATGGAAGCTGCTTTTTTTGCCTGCTCCAGTCTTTCTGCTTTGGTTGTTCCGATTACAGGTAGAATGCCGGCAGGGTGTGTATTTAACCAGGCAATCAGCATTTCATTCAATCCCATCGCATATTTTTCAGACAGCAAATGTGCAGCATGGGATATACTTCTGAAATGCGGATGCAGGTCATCTGTTAATAAGCCACCTCCCAGCGGAGCCCAGGCCATTGGCACAATATTATTCTCAATGCAATTGTCTAAAATGCCATTGCTGAACGGTGATGTACGGATAATGGAGACTTCAATCTGGTTATAGTCTATCTGCACCCATTTTCTCAGCATATTAACCTGATGAGGTAGAAAATTGGAGACGCCAAAAGACCTGACTTTCCCTTGTATTTGCAGGGATTGAATGGCTTCTGCTACTTCTGCAGGATCTAATAAAGGATCTGGCCGATGAATCAGTAATACATCCAGGTAGTCGGTGCCAAAGTTTTTGAGCGATTGCTCCGCCGAACGAATAATATGTTTTTTACTGGTGTTGTACGATTTAATATTGTGCTCAGGTCGGTTTTCGGTAACCATCTGAATGCCACATTTGGTAATCAGCTTAATTTGCGGACGGATGGTCTTGTCTTCTTTTAAAGCTTCACCGAATTCTTCCTCCGTTGTATAGTCCCCGTAAATATCTGCGTGATCAAAACTATTCACACCAATCGATAAGCACTGATCAATCAGCTGACGATAATCATAGGTAGAAAAATTGGCGCCCCATTTT
>CALEST010000090.1 GCA_937907555.1 uncultured Sediminibacterium sp. | reverse complement strand
CCAGTAATCCTGGAAAGGCAACAGGGAAAATTGCTGTGGTTTATCTGGGAATTTTACCTGGTTCCAAATCGGGCTTGAAGAATTTGCATCGTTCTGAGAAAACAGCTTTGTCTACCAAATACGGAGCAAAGGGTATCATCATCATCAATACTGCCAATGGGGGTATTCTACTTACTGGTACAGCTTCTGTTACGGGTAAGTTGATACCGGATCCTGCGGTATGTATTGGGAAAGAAGATGGCATGAAGTTAAAAGAGGAGATGAAGAAGACAACGCATTATGCTTCTATTGATATGACCAATCAGTCTGGATTAATTAAAGCCCGAAATGTAATTGCTACTATAAAAGGTAAAACTCAGCCCAATGAAAAAGTAATTATTGGTGGTCACCTGGACAGCTGGGATTTGGCTACCGGCGCCATTGACAACGGAATTGGATCTTTTGCCGTGATGGATATGGCTCGTACATTTCAGGCACTGAAACTGCAGCCAGAAAGGACTGTTGAATTTGTAATGTTCATGGGAGAGGAGCAAGGGTTGCTGGGTTCTAGGGCATATGTAGATCAGGCCATGAAGAATAAAAGCATCAACCAGATTAGGTATATGCTGAATTATGATATGACGAATGACCCCAAGGGTTTTTCTACTACTATCATAGAAAGTAAGGAATTGTTTGAAGGAATTGGGGCCATTGCCCAGAGTTTTGATACCAGTTATAAAAACTTGTTCAATAATGGTGCTGGTTTACACAGTGATCACCAGCCTTTCATGCTGCAGGGAATTCCAACGGGCGGAGGTGCAGGAGGTAGATTGCCAAATAATGCAGGCCCTTGTTACCATGCTGATTGCGATGATTTTAAATTGGTGGATGATAAGGGGCTTAGAAATACTGTTCGTTATGGTGCCATGTTGCTTTATGGTGTAGCGGATTCAAAAGAGTTAAAAGCTAAAAGATTTACCGATCTGGAAGTTCGTGATTTTATGATTAAAAATAACCTGAAAGAAGCTTTGCAAATTGCCGGTGAATGGCGTTGGGATTAAGCTGATTTTTTTCTGGAATATGCCCATTGCTGAATGAGTAGGGAAAGCCTCATGGAAATCACCGCGCAGAATATGCCTGCACCAACATCCAGTGGAAAATGCTGTGCCAGGTACACTCTTGAGTATCCCGCTAATGTGGCCATTACTATGCCTGGAATCCAGAAGTAGCGATAGGGGATTGCCAGTGTTCCCAGCAGGAATAAACTGAATGCCGTAGTAGTATGTCCTGAGGGGAAGCTATTACTGGTGTGAACGGTTACACCTTTTACTGTATGGATAGGATTAGCTGCCGTTGCTTCAATAGCGGCAGTTGGCCTTGCTTCGTTGGGGTAAATGACTTTTTTACCTACCTGCACAAAAAGGGTTGAAAATAGAATGGCACTTAAAACCAGAGGAAGCCACTTCCGTTTATAGAAAATAAAATAAAGACCTACCGGAACCCAGAGTATGCCATCACCTGCATAGGTAAATGCTGCAAAAAAATAATCGGCGATGCTGCCCAAATTTCCATTCAATAAAAGGAACAGCTCATCTTTACCACCCAGATAACTAAATAGAAGCAATAGGGTCCCTAATACAATACTTAGGATACTGGCTGTTTTATATGCGTTGGTATTAAGCTTTGTCAATCTTTGGGTTTTATGCAAAGATAGGGGCTGAAGATAAAAGGAACCCCGCCCCACAGAACGGGGTTCCACCCAAACACAAGTAGCTATTTTAAATAACGCCCGCTAATTCTAGGCTTCTCTTTTTTACGTTTACCACATCAATATCATCTATAATGGCATCATGAGTAAGGATCAGGGATGTATTATTTTGTTTCCACCATTGCTGATTGATTAATTTACTGCAATGCAATACGCCAATCAAGTATTTTCTTTCGGCCTGAGCATGCCATTCTTCAATCCACTCAAATTCTTCTTTGGGAATATATTTAAGGTCGTCGAAGCTAACATACACTTTTAAATAATAATCGTTGGTTAACTCATGTGGTTTGTGATGGTAGAGTTTCTTGTATTCGTAACAGTAGTTATAGCGTAATGCAGCAATATCACTTAATACAGCAGAAGCGGTAGGAAAACTACCAGCCCCTTTTCCATAAAAGAATTGTTTATCTGCAAATCCAGATTCAATAACAACTCCATTGTACTCATTTTTTACAAAGGAAAGCGGGTCTTGTACTGGTACAAATTGCGGTAGTACAAATGCGGCCACTTTTCCATTTTTTAATTTTTTAGCTTGTCCAATCAGTTTGATATCAAGATTTTTTTCTCTTGCTACAAGTGCATCAGAGCCCTGAATATTTTGAATTCCTGTGAACAAAATTTCTGATGGGGCAGTCACTACGCCATATGCGTGGTTCAGCAGAATAGTCCATTTGTTCAATGCATCATATCCTTCCACATCCAGTTTGGGATTGCTTTCTGCAAAACCCAATTGCTGGGCCAGCAACAATGCTGCGGAAAAATCCAGTTTTTCCTCAAACATTTTAGTTAAGATAAAATTGGTAGATCCGTTTACGATGGCTTTGATTGAGTGTAATAAATCGTTGTCATAGTACTCTTCAAGATTTCTGATAACTGGAATAGAAGCGCAGGCGGCTGCTTCATACAAAAAGGGAAGTCCTGTTTCTTTTTGCAATGCCAGTAGTGCAGGCAAATTATCTGCAATCATTTTTTTGCTCGCACTCACTACTGATTTACCATTTTTTAATGCGGTGGATACAATATCGAATGCCGCAACCGAATCGTCAATCACTTCTACTATTACATTGATTTCAGGATCTTGTAATAATTCATTCTTATCCGAAGTAAATAATGTTGCCGGCGCATTTCTTTTTTTATCTGCATTCTTGATACAGACTTTTTTAATACTGGCTTTTAATGAGGGGGTCTGTTGTAATACTTTGTACAATCCTTCTCCTACTACACCAAATCCGAATAATCCGATTGTTAACTGCTTGTGTGTTTCCATTTTAATTTTCGATTTTGCTACTTATGAATGTTTTTTTTAAATCTTCAATCAGGTCTTCTGCTTCTTCCAGCCCAATAGATAGTCTGATTAAGCTATCATTAACACCTGCTGCTCTTCTTTTTTCTGCAGGAATAGATTTGTGCGTCATATTGGCTGGATGTGAAATCAGGCTTTTAATGCCTCCGAGACTTTCTGCCAGCTTGAACAATTGGGTATTACTTGTTACGGCAATAGCAGCTTCATTGGTATCATTTACCAATGAAAAGGATATAATACCTCCCCCTGTTTTTCCCTGCTGAATAGCTAGTGCATGATTGGGATGTGTGGTCAGCCCGGGGTAATTTACATGAGCCACTGCAGGGTGAGTAGCCAGGTATTGCGCCACTTTCAATGCAGTTCTGCTATGATGTTTCATGCGCAAATGCAGGGTTTCAATTCCTCTGATCACCAGCCAGCTATCAAAGGGTGCCAGTACGGCTCCGCAGGCATTCTGAAAAAACTTCAGTCTGGCTCCCACCGTTTCCTCTTTTGCTACCAAAATGCCAGCGATTAAATCACTATGACCACCTAGATATTTAGTTGCACTATGAATTACAAGATCAGCGCCCAATAACAGGGGTTGTTGCAAAACAGGAGTGGCGAAAGTATTGTCTACGCAAAGCAGGCAGCTATTGGCTTTGGCTATTTTTGCAATAGCAGCAATATCCGAAATTTTTAAAGTTGGATTGGTCGGTGTTTCCAGCCAAATTAGTTTTGTTCTAACTGTAATTGCAGCAGATACTTTTTCAAGATCGCTGGTATCAACAAAGTTTACTTTGATACCATATTGTTCATAGACAGCCGTAAATAATCGGTACGCACCTCCATAAATATCATCAACGGCCAGAATTTCATCCCCGCTTTTTAATAGTTTAACTACTGTATCAATGGCGGCCAGTCCACTTGCAAAAGCCAAACCGGTTGAGCCTCCTTCCAGTTCTGCAATGAGCGATTCCAATGCAGCTCTTGTTGGATTATTAGATCGGGAGTAATCATAGCCTTTGTTCACTCCCGGAGACTCCTGTACAAAAGTGCTGGTTTGGTAAATGGGTACAGAAATGGCCCCGGTAAGCGGATCTACCGGAATGGCATGAATGAGTTGGGTTGCATTGAGCATGTGACGATTTTTTTGAATTAAAAAATATCGTTCTCTTCAATCTCTAGGTGGCTTCCCATGGCTAATAGGCCAAAAAAAACCCACCTGATAAAATCAGATGGGCATATATAAATTTCCTTGCGGTAATAATAAAAGCTTGACTCTGACTTATCTTTCCCGTTAAAGCATTGCTTTATCAGGATGGAATTGGCACCTTCATACTACTGAGTTAAAGTAATATGGGTTGCCAAGGCTTCACAGGGCCAAAACCCTCCGCCTTTCTGGATAAGATTATGAAAGAACTGGTGCAAATGTACATCAGCGATGTTAATTCACCAAATTAAAAGTCTATAAAATTGGTAGATTATTTAATTTTCGCTGATTTTTCATTTAGTCATGTATTGTTTTTTTGGGTATTGCTGATTTTCTTTTTTCAGTAACCAAACTTTGAAGCGGCATCCTTGTTTGTATCTTTAATCTCTATTATGGCAAAGAAATCAATTCCTACTGCATCAATACCTGCGAACGATAACGACTTTATTCAGGTAATGGGCGCCCGTGAACACAATTTGAAAAATATTGACATTGCTATTCCTAAAAATAAATTAGTTGTTTTTACAGGGGTGAGTGGCAGTGGAAAATCTTCATTGGCTTTTGATACTATTTATAATGAAGGTCAGCGCAGGTACATGGAAAGCTTTGGTGCTTATGCCAGACAGTTCATGGGTGACATGGAGAGACCTGACGTTGATAAAATCACTGGATTGTCTCCGGTAATTTCGATTGAACAGAAAACCACAAACAAAAATCCGCGTTCTACGGTTGGTACTGTAACTGAAGTGTACGATTTTCTTCGTTTGCTTTATGCACGGATTGGTGAAGCATACAGTTATGAGACCGGTAAAAAAATGGTCAAGTTTAGTGAAGAAGAAATTGTTGAGAATATTTATACAAAGTATAAAAACAAGAAAGTGAGTTTGCTGGCACCCCTGATTAGAGGAAGAAAGGGGCATTACAGAGAGCTCTTTGAAGATATTAGAAAGAAAGGTTTTTTGAAAGTGAGGGTAGATGGAGAAATTATTGATTTAACACCCAAGCTGCAGGTTGACCGTTATAAGATCCACGATATTGAAGTGGTGATTGATCGTTTACAGGTTACCGATGATTTAAAAGTGCGGGTTAGTCAGAGTGTGCAGCAGACTTTGAAAATGGGAAAGGACCTTATGTTCTTATTGTTGAACGACACCAATAAGACGGTTCAATATGCCAAGCAACTGATGTGCGAAGACACGGGCATATCCTATGAAGAACCCTCTCCGAATTCTTTTTCCTTTAACTCACCTTATGGAGCCTGCCCTAACTGTAAAGGCTTGGGGCATATGTATTCCATTGATTTAACTGCAGTGATTCCAGACCCGAATCTAAGTATTAAGGAAGGAGGAA
>CALEST010000089.1 GCA_937907555.1 uncultured Sediminibacterium sp. | reverse complement strand
AGCATATTAAAGCCGAAATGATTTATACAGGCCAAACAGGATGGTTGCAGGGAAATGAATATGGTTTTGTTTTTGACTCTACCCTGAACGATTTTGTTTCCGGAGAACTGGAACACGCCATACTTTCCTGTGCCCGTGAAGCGAAGCCTTCTATTATTTTTTTAGAGGGACAATCGGCTTTAAGAAATCCAAGCGGTCCTTGTGGACTGGAGTTGCTGATTTCCGGAAATGCCAAACATACGATTCTGGTCTTTGCACCTAAAAGAACATATTTTGATAACGAACCACATTGGGGCAAGATACCTTCTGTTGAATCTGAAATTGAAATCATTGAAAAGTTTGGCTCCAAAGTGATTGCACTCGCCATGAATACAGAGGGCTGCAGCGATGAAGAAGCTTTACAACTGAAAGCGGAATATGAACACAAGCTGAATCTGCCCGTGCTGGCGCCTTTGCAAAAAGGAGTGGGTGAATTGATTCCTGTTTTGAGGAATATCAAAATAAACCAATACTCCTGCCCATGAATATCACAGCAATTGAATCTTTCATTCAACAACTGCCGCTAAAGAAACCCTATACTATTGCGTACAATACTTACGATTCAGTGTCCATTGTTTTTACCAAAATCACTTTGGCCAATGGAATGGTAGGAATAGGCACTGCCAGCCCAGCAGAAGATGTAGTGGGAGAAAGTCCTGAACAAACTCTGATTAATTTAGAATCTGATGCAGTACAGTCCTTAGTGGGTGCTGATATCCGCTCTTTTCTCAGCATCATTACCGATATCAGAAAAACCTTTGCTCACCTGCCCGGAACGCAGGCTGCACTAGACATTGCACTGCACGACGCTTTTGGAAAATGGGCAGGCATATCTATTGCCCATTTTTACGGGGTTAAAAGAAACGCATTACCTACTTCGGTTACGATTGGGATTAAAAATATAGCAGACACACTTGCAGAAGCCAATGATTATTTCGCAAATGGATTTTCCGTCTTCAAATTGAAAACCGGTTTGTCGGTGGACGAAGACATTGAGAAAACCATTTTACTGCACGAAAAATTCAAGGGTAAAATTCAAATAAGAGTTGACGCCAATCAGGGTTATTCGCTGGCTGATCTTACAAAATTTATGAATGCTACCCAGTCCATTCCAATAGAATTAATTGAGCAACCTTTGAAAGTTGGCAATGAAGAAGAGCTAATTTCCCTATATCAAGAACAAAGAAAAAAACTAGTTGCCGACGAATCCTTACACCAAGAAACCGATGCCATTCGTTTTGCACACAACCCAAAGCCATTTGGCATTTATAATATTAAACTAATGAAATGCGGGGGGATTGCAGCCGCCAGAGAAATCGGACAGATTGCCCAGGTAGCCGACATTGATTTATTCTGGGGATGCAACGATGAAAGCATTATCAGCATCACTGCAGCATTACATGTGGCTTATGGTTTTGAAAACACAAAATACCTGGACCTTGATGGTAGTTTTGATTTAGCAGAAGACCTTGTGAAAGGAGGATTTGAAATTAAAAACGGGTTGCTCATCATTAATGAACAACCCGGTCTTGGATTGGAGTGGCTGTAATTGGAGTAACCTATTAATTGGCCACTTCCATCTTATATTCCGATTTAAAGTTTTTTAGTTCAACTTCAATGTTTTTATCCTTAGAACCATAACACATAAAGTCTTTGATGAGTTCAAGTACATCATGATCTATGTACACAGTGTTGGCTGCATCAATCACGACTTTGGATTGTTCGGGCAAATGAGCCAATGTTTGCTTAATAGCCGCTTTGTTTAAAAAGGAAACTTCCTGAGCCAGATCAATTTGAATAACTTCACCGTTCACGTGTTTTTCCTTTTTAAAGAAATACGCAAGCTTCATATTCCCTTTTAATATGAAGTAAATACTTACTACTAAACCAATACCCACCCCTTTCAACAGATCGGTAAATACAACCGCAAAAACGGTGACAATAAATGGAACAAATTGTTGCATTCCACTATGCCACATATGCTTAAAAGTATTGATACTGGCCAGCTTTAAACCAATCATAATTAGAATAGCCGCCAAAGTAGCCATGGGGATTTTATTCAGTAAAGCGGGTATCGCCAGTACTGAAACCAATAAAAACACCCCATGCGTAATGGCAGCCAGTTTTGTTTTGGC
>CALEST010000088.1 GCA_937907555.1 uncultured Sediminibacterium sp. | reverse complement strand
GCACCTCCAGGTGAATTCAGCAGCAGAAGTGGAGGAACCAACCCCTACATTATCAGTTCCCTGGGTATCAATACCATTTCACAGGTATTAACCAACGAAGTTAACAAAGCCCTATCCGGATTGCTATTTAAAATTACAGGAGACAGAAGTTTACGATTCGACCTGGGTGCTTCCTTGTACAATAGTTCCAGTATTTTCGGCGCTACTACAGGAGGGGTTCAAAATAACAGTAATGTATTAGACCGATCCAGGGTTAATTTCAAATTCGGTAAATCCTTTTTAAACAACAACGTTATTGTTACATTTGGCGGAGACCTTGATTTTAATTTAGGAGCTCGTTCCGGCGTAGGCAATAATTTTCAGTGGTTGCCCGATTTAAACATCGAGATCATTCTTTCAAAAGACAGAAAACTAAGAGCCATTATTTTCAACAAAAACAGCCTTGATATCAGTGGTTCCAACTTTGGAAGAAGAAATAGAACTGGTGCCAGTATTTCTTACAGAAGAGACTTTGAAAAACTCTGGGGCAAGAAAGAGAAAGAAGTTTCTGTTACAAACCCAACGCAAAAGAAATAAAATTCCGTTCAGATTGGCCTTACGGTAATAACGGATCAGGAACTTTCTTACAGTTTCTTAACCGATAAATATAAAAGTAACGAACTACTCCCCCGCCTCTTTGCTGTTTTAATTTCTCAGCGGGTTCAATGGTTTTAAAATAGGTACCATAAGCTTCCGCAACGTTCATGGGTAAATTAGAGGGTACTATGGCATAAGCATCCATGCCAATTTGCAAGCCGGCACGCTGCCGATTCAACCAGGCAAACTGATGAAGGTCTTGTAATGATCCTATCCCTATTAACGGAACACCCGAAATTCTGGAAACATAAAACTCCAGGTGGCCTCCGGGAAACCATTTATTGGTTAATAAAACGGGGTTAGAATTTATCTGACCTTCTGCAATATCTTCTTTAACAATGCTGGAAAACTGTTCCCCTAAAGAGGCCCAGCCGGAAAGGTCCAGCGTAGGACAATATTCTCCATAAGCCTCTTTGGATTGGGAACCAAAATGAACAGGAGAATAGCGAATCAAGGCAATGCCAGTAAGTAAAGCCACGGTAACAAAACCAATGGCCCATTTAAGTATGCCGGGAAAGAAAACAGACTTTCGTTGGTCTAACCAGGCTGCTACTAAAAAATAAAGTGGAATATAAGCGGGTCCCGACCAATGTGGTAATGTAGGATTAAACAATGCAATGCCCCAGAAAACCAACAACATTGGCAAACTCATACTGAATAACCAGGCTCCGATTCTCTGTTGACGGAACCTGAATTGCTTTCTTATAAATAAGAATACAGACAACCATACCAATACAAATACAAATGGATTCTGATAGGCAAACTCCCCTACTATTTCCTGTAAAAAGGCATCGGTATTAATGCCAGTATGGGTTACCCTCCCCGAATGGAACCGATAAGTAATAAAATCATTCTGAATGTTCCAGTAGAGAATAGGTATCAGAAACAAGAGGGTAATAAAAGCGGATACATACAATCTTGGATTGCTTAACCAGTGACGTTTCTGCAACAAAATATACAATCCAAATCCAGCCCAAAGAAACAGTCCGTGCACTTTGGCCAATGTAGCCAGGCCAATTACCATTCCAAGAAAAATCCATACACTCCAGTTTTTCTCTTCCGATTTGTGAATAACCAGATAGGCCATTATGTAAAGCGCACCGGTCCAGAAGGGCATCTGTGGAGAATCGGGTAAAACAAAAAAGCCTGCAATAAAACCCGTGTAAACGGAAGCAGTATACAGGAGCGCCGCATACCAGCCCAAGCGTTCGTTTCCAATCAACTTACCCGTTTTAAAAATAAACCAGGTAGAAAAAGCCGCCCCAACAAAACTCCCAAGACGCAATGACAATTCAGAAGCCCACCAACCATTAAAACTGAACATGCGTATCATCCAGGCAACCATGGGAGGATGGTCAAAATAATTCCAGTCGGGTCTCAACACATAAGTCCAGTAATAAACTTCGTCATTGCCCAGTTCAATAGTGGAAGCCAGCAGGAGTTTAACAATGAAACTGATGCCTATTAAATAGAGAACTGGTTTGGTATAGGATTTCATCAACAGCATTCAGAAGCTGGATAGTGAGCATTAAAAGTAAGAAAAAATTGGCGGTTGAACCGCTGTCAGGCCTTTTGCCCCATCAACCATTGAACAGCCAGCGCATAACCAGTCAAACCAAGTCCGGCAATGGTGCCCTTTGCTTTTGCAGATACATGAGAGATTTTCCTGAAATCTTCTCTTGCGTGAATATTGCTGATATGTACTTCAACAACCGGAACAGAAATAGCTGCAATGGCATCACCAATGGCAACACTGGTATGAGTATAGCCGCCTGGATTCAAAACAATTCCATCAGCAGTCTCTGCTGCTGCCTGAATAGCGTTGATCAGTTCGCCTTCAATATTCGATTGAAAATAAGAAAAACGAAATTCAGGGAATTGTGTTTCCAGTTGTTGCAGATATTGCTCAAAAGAAAGACTTCCGTAAACCTCCGGCTCGCGCTTTCCCAGCAAATTTAAATTCGGCCCATTGATGATTGCAATATTCATGGAATGAAATTACTGCATCATTTCAACAAAACGATCAAATAAATAACGGCTATCGTGCGGACCAGGGGTGCTTTCCGGGTGATATTGAACGCTGAAAGCAGGACGGTCTTTTAAACGGATGCCTTCAATGGATTCATCGTTTAAATTCACATGGGTAACTTCTACATTCGGATGATTCTTTACCGCAACAGGATCAACTCCAAAACCATGGTTCTGGGTAGTAATTTCGCACTGACCGGTAATTATATTTTTTACAGGGTGATTCAACCCTCTGTGACCATGGTGCATCTTGAAAGTAGGGATATCGTTGGCCAGTGCAAGCAACTGGTGTCCTAAACAGATTCCGAATACAGGCTTTTTTTCGGCCAATACTTCTTTCACGGTCTCAATGGCATAAGGCATGGCTGCAGGATCGCCCGGACCATTGGATATAAAATATCCCGTTGGATTAAATTCTTTCAAACGGTCAATTTTTGTTTTGGCAGGATGCACCCTAATATGGGCACCTCTGCTTACCAAACACTGCAGAATATGTTGTTTAACCCCAAAATCCAATACAGAAACTTTAATGGGAGAAGCAGGATCTCCCAGCTCGTATTCTGAAGTGGTACTTACTTTACTGGCCAGTTCCTGACCATCCATACTGGGCACTTCCTTTAAACGGGCTTTTAATTCCTCTACAGAAAGGTCTTCAGAAGAAATAATACAGTTCATTGCCCCTTCTGTTCTGATATGAGCCACTAAAGCGCGGGTATCAATCCCGTCAATGGCAACAATATTGTTTTGAATCAGATAGGCATTTAAATCCTGATTGGCCTGATGCCGGCTATATTGGTCTTCCAGATTTCTGGCTATCAGGGCATGAATTTTTACAGAACTGCTTTCCACATCTGTTTCCTTCACTCCATAGTTTCCAATATGTACCGTGTTCATGATAATCACCTGTCCGGAATAACTGGGATCGGTAAACACTTCCTGATAACCAGTCATACCTGTATTAAAACAGATTTCACCAGTGGCAGTTCCAATTTTACCAAAAGAAAGACCATGAAAAACATGTCCATCTGCAAGTACAAGCGTAGCGGGTTTACGGATAAGTGTAGAATGAGGCATATTGAAAATTATGAGTGCAAAAGAAAATCAATTTTATTAAAAAAACGAATGAAGTTGCTAACAGGCAGATTAAAAAAAAGGCA
>CALEST010000087.1 GCA_937907555.1 uncultured Sediminibacterium sp. | reverse complement strand
GGAAAGTAGTGAGCCAGATAATTGATGGCCAAAAAAGTTTTGATATTGTCTTAAGAACTGATGACAGTACAAGAAAAAATATTGAAGCAATCCGCAATACACAGATTGCAGCATCGGATGGTTCATTAATACCGCTGAGTCAAATTGCAAAGATTGAATTGGAGAACAGTATTAATGCAGTTAACCATGAAAATACGCAGCGGCGTATAGTTGTTTCTGCCAATGTGCAGGGCCGTGACCTTGGCAGCACTGTAAAAGAAATGCAGGAAACCGTAAAGAAAGATTTGCCTTTACAGGAAGGATATTATTTACAATGGGGAGGACAATTTGAAAGCCAGCAATCAGCCTCTAAATTAATTACCATACTCAGTATCTTTTCAATAGCAGGTATTTTCTTAGTCCTGTACAGCCATTTCAAAAGCAGTCGTATTGCTTTGCAGATAATGCTCAATATTCCATTGGCATTAATAGGCAGCGTAATAGCGGTAATGCTTACGGGAGGTGTTTTTTCTATTGCTACAATGGTTGGTTTTATTACGCTTACAGGTATTGCATCAAGAAATGGCATTATGATGATAAGCCACTATATCCATTTGGTACAACACGAAGGAGAAGTGTTTGGAGACAAAATGATTATCCGTGGTTCATTGGAGAGATTAGTGCCGGTATTAATGACGGCGCTGGTTGCAGCTTTTGCTTTGATACCATTAACAATGGATGCTACAGCACCGGGTAAAGAAATTCTCTACCCTGTTGCTACCGTTATTTTGGGTGGATTGGTTAGTTCAACATTATTAGATATGATTGTAACTCCTGTTGTATTTAAACTATTTGGCGAAAAAGCCTTAAAGAAATACCTGGAAGAGCAGGAAAAAAAGGAGTTGAATTAAAGCGATGGTAACGAATAAATATGCTGATATTAAAATGAGGAGTACAGGAGAAGATTAAATAACATGGGTCGGAGCCCTGCTTTGGTTTCCTTATTTATAATGAAACAGTTTCTGGAGCAGGGTTTCCGCACCCACCAACTGATAACTCCGTTTTAAGAAGCATTTAATTAGAGTAATTTTTAAAAAGTATTGTAGTGGAGCAAGCAAAATACATTCCGGCACTTCGATTCAAATGGCTTACGCCACTGTATGATTTTTTGATAAATATCACAATGCCCGAGAGGAAAATTAAACAGGCATTAATTGAAGCGGCAAATATTCCGGCAGGAATAAAAGTATTGGATTTTGGGTGCGGTACAGCTACGCTGACTATTATGGTAAAAGAAATGTGCCCTGGGCAAAGGTGACAGGGATTGATGTGGATAGAGAAATATTAGACAGGGCAACTCAAAAAGTAAAAGAAAAGAACTTAGATATTTTTTTACTGGATTATGATGGAAAGCAGCTTCCCTTTCAGCGTAATGCTTTTGACAGAGTAATATCCTGCCTGGTTTTTCATCATCTTGATACAGATACAAAGCAAAATATGCTGGAAGAAATATTCCGGGTTTTAAATAAAGACGGACAGTTGCTTATTGCAGATTTTGGCCGTTCTAAGTCATGGATTCAAAGAACGCTTTTCAATATAATAAGAGGCCTGGATGGATTTAAATCAACAGATGCAAATGCTAAAGGATTATTACCTGAGTTGATTTCGGATGCAGGGTTTGAAAATGTAGTAATTAAAAAGCATTTCAAAACCATGTTTGGAGAAGTACAAATAATAAGTGCGGAAAAAATATAAATACAAATAAAAAACAATCTCATGAAAAAGAAATTTTATTTACTGCTTTTAATAATTGCAACAGCATTTTCAGTAACAGCACAAGAACAAAAGAAAGAAGAGGTTTGCTACAATCCCAACCTTGTTAAAGACACGGCTAAAAAAAGTATTAAGTCCATGGCTTTCGCTATCGTCAATGGCGATAGTATAAAAATCAATTATCATTCTCCCGGCGTTCGTAAAAGAATTATCTGGGGTGGCCTTGTTCCTTATGATGAAGTATGGGTAACCGGCGCACATGATGCCACTACATTGGAAATGCCGAAACCATTTATCGTTAATGGTAAAGAAATTCCTGCCGGTAAATATGCCTTCTTCACTATTCCCGGTAAAAAGGAATGGACATTGATTATTAATAAAAATTGGAAACAGCATCTTGCCACAGAGTATGATGAAAAGGATGATATTATCAGGATTAAGGTGACACCGAAAAAAGTTAATCATACAGAGCGGTTGCAATATTTTATTGAAACAGGAAAAAGCGAAACTGGCAAGGTTGCTGTAGCATGGGAAAAGATAAGAGTTGAGTTTGATTTCAGATTCTTAAAATAGTTCATCAATAACTAATCTTCTATGTTTAAAGATTTTCCATCGCTCCATCCCCTTGTAGTACATTTCCCAATTGTGCTCATATTACTGGCAGCGGCCTTCCAGGTAGTGGTTGTATGGAAACCCCATTGGCGGCAAATCCGCTGGGCCACATTATTCATAATGGCAGCCGCATTTTTTTCTGCGCTTGCGGCCAGTACCATTTTTCACGCCATGCCTTCTGCTGATGCGCCAAAGGCCGCTATGGAAATATTTGAAGAACATGAGAAATATGCCCAATTAACCTTGTGGATGTCTGGTATTACTTTATTGCTTAAAAGTATCGGCATTTTCTTTAAGATTAACAGGAGGCTATACGAACTAATCGTTCTGCTTTCCGCAGTCATCGCTGCTATTTTCCTATCCATAGCGGGGCATCATGGGGCAAAACTTACCCATGTAGCCGGTGTAGGCCCAATGGGCAGGTATTTAATGAAAGGCCATGATGCAGGCGATGGACACCATTCAGGTGATATGCAAGGCATGGATATGGATGCAGACAGCACTACGCACATGAACGATACACACATGAACGATTCCATGCCGGGGATGAAGAATATGCCTGGAATGGATACGATGAAAGGCATGGAGAATATGGAGAACATGAAGGACATGAAAGGAATGGACAAGATGAAAGACATGAAGAATATGCCGGGGATGGATAAAATGAAAAATATGAAAAATATGCCCCGCATGGATAAGATGAAAGACATGAAGGATATGAAAATGGATTCTTCCATGAACATGAAAGATATGAACAACATGCCGGGAATGGATAAAATGAAAATGGACTCATCCATGAATATGAAAGACATGAACAACATGCCTGGCATGGACAAGATGAATATGCCGATGAAAAACCCAATGGACACCTTCCGCTTCCCCGATAACAACCCTGCCCGGAAAAAAGCAAAGAAACCGGTTAAACAATAAAATATTTCACAATGAAAAAGCTATTCTTTTTTTTATTGTTGATTCCTTTTTGCAGTATGGCACAAATCAACCACTCCATGCACAAGAGTACGGGCAAAGATTCGGTGATGCAAAAAAAAACTTCATACAATTATCCATTGCAATCAGCAAGGATTAAATCAGGAATGGCTTACACGGGAAAAAAAGTGGAGTATGATTTATATGTAACCGATACCATGGTGAACTTTACCGGTAAGCATCGCCATGCCATTGCAATCAATGGACAAATACCGGCGCCCATTCTTGAATTTACTGAAGGCGATACTGCTATCATTAGGGTACATAACATGATGAAGATGGAAACATCTATCCATTGGCATGGCATATTATTACCCAATAAAGAAGATGGGGTTCCTTATTTAACAACTTCTCCTGTGGAAGCTGGCAAAACTTATACGTTCACTTTTCCATTGATACAAAGCGGTACTTACTGGTATCATTCACACACTATGGTACAGGAGCAAAGTGGTTTATATGGTTCTATTGTAATCCACCCTGCCCAGCCGGAGCCGCAATTGAAAGAGTATGTATTATTATTATCCGACTGGACAGATGAAAATCCACACCAAGTAATGCGTTACCTGAAACGGGGAGGCGAATGGTATGCTATAAAAAAGGGTGCATTGCAGAGCTATGGAGAAGCTATTGCAGCAGGTGCATTTAAAGATAAACTGAAACAGGAATGGCAGCGTATGCCCGCCATGGATGTATCTGATGTTTACTACAATAAATTCTTATTAAACGGGCAGGAAACAACTGAATTTAAAGATGCAAAGCCGGGAGAAATAATCCGGCTAAGGATTATCAACGGGTCGGCTGCAACTTATTTCAACCTACAATATGCAAACAGTTATATGCGGATCATTGCCGCTGATGGTATTAATGTAACTCCTGTTAGTGTAAATAAACTAGAAATTGCTATTGCAGAAACTTACGACGTATTGATTACAGTGCCCGAAACAGGCAGTGCAGAACTAAGGGCTACTTCTTGGGATGTAATGGGATATTCGTCCGCTTTCTTTGGCAACGGCCCTGTCATTAAAGCACCCGATATTCCAAGGCTGAATTATTTTAAGATGATGCAGCAAATGGGTAGTATGAACATGAAGACTATGGATATGGGCAGTATGCAGGGCATGGACATGAAGAATATGCGTATGCCTGCTGATACTATAGCCAAAAAGAAAGAAATGAGTATGCAGCATATGGAAGGCATGAAGATGGATGATATGGCAGGCATGGATATGAAAATGGAGATACCGGGTGAATTTAATTACAACATGTTGCGGGCTCTGCATCCAACCACATTAGATTCCTCTTTACTACCAAGGGAAGTTAAGCTCACACTCACAGGCAATATGCTGCGGTATGTTTGGTCATTTGATTTTAAAACTTTATCAACTGCCGATAAAATACTTATCCGAAAAGGAGAAAGGGTAAGATTTGTTTTAACCAACAATACCATGATGCGGCATCCATTGCATTTGCACGGTCACTTCTTCCGTTTCATCAATACTCAGGGTGAATATTCGCCCATCAAGCACACATTCGATATCAAGCCAATGGAAACTGTAACTATTGAATTTGATGCCAATGAAGAGCAGGATTGGTTTTTTCATTGCCATATTTTATACCACATGATGGCAGGGATGGCCCGTATTGTAAGCTATGAGAGAAGTGAGCAAAATGAATTTGCAAAAAACGGATACCGAAAGTTAAAAAAAGAGGATAATGTTCTTTATCCATGGTACGATTTGTCAGTACACTCTCAAGGTGCATGGCTGAGTGGAAATATTTCAAATAATAAGATGGCTTTGGAATTCGAGGGAAGGGCAAGCTGGAAGGGTGATTACGAAACGGAAACGCATTTACTACGTTACCTCGATAAAAAACAATACTTCGCTTTTTATATAGGCTATGATTACAGGAAAAATAAAACGCTGCCATTGGCAAACAAACCCAACTCAAAGGATAACCGTAGGGTTTTTGATGCAGGGTTTTATTATTTATTGCCTATGCTTATCCGTTCAGAATGGAGGGTTGACCATACAGGTCGTTTAAGATTACAATTGGAAAGAAGAGATTTGCCCCTAAGTAATAATTTCTTTTTTGATTTCAGAGTAAATACTGATAAAGAATATAATGTAGCAGCTAGATATATGATAGCTAAATCATTTTCCATCAGCACAAATTATGACAGTGATTATAAATGGGGAATTGGATTAACATGGCATTATTGAAATGAGAATAAAAATATTTTATGAAACATAACCACCACAACGAGCAGCGGTATACTTGCCCAATGCATCTTGAAATTGTGAAGGACGAACCCGGCAATTGTCCCAAATGCGGAATGAATCTCGTCCCTGTTGATGCAAACGAGAAAGAACATTCCCAGTTGCAGCATCTGCATACAGACAATATAATAGAGGCCTCTTCTCATGAAGAGTATGTTGTTGAACGGCGAAATGCTCAAGGGTTCCAAAAGTATACTTGTCCCATGCACCCTCAAATCATACACGATGGTCCTGGTCAGTGCCCTCTGTGTGGTATGTCGCTTGTGCCAATTGCAAAACCTGTTATGCATGGTGGACATGAAGCTCATTCCTCCGGTATCGCAGATTTCAAAAAACGGTTTTATGTTGTGCTGATTCTTACGGTTCCTATCATGTTGCTTTCAGAAATGATTCAACATTGGCTGAATATTCACATCAGTTTCGCTGGCTCAAACTATGTGTTACTTATTTTATCCTCGGTTGTATTCTTTTATGGTGGCTGGCCATTTCTCAAAGGGTTAACCGGAGAAATGCGGGCAAAAAATCCCGGAATGATGACATTGGTCGCATTTGCTATTTCTATAGCCTATATCTATAGCCTAGCAATTGTACTGGGGTTAAAGGGCATGGATTTCTTTTGGGAATTAGCAACACTCATTCTTATCATGTTATTAGGGCACTGGATAGAAATGAAATCTGTAGCTGGTGCATCAAGGGAACTTGAATTACTGGTACAGTTAATGCCTGATGACGCTCATTTAATCAATGGTGATACAATAACTGAAGTAAAAACTGATTCACTGAAAGAAAATGATGTGATTCTTATCAAGCCTGGGGAGAAGGTTGCTGCCGATGGAATTATCATAGATGGGGAAAGTTACCTAAATGAGTCCATGCTTACAGGTGAATCGAAACCTGTTGAAAAATCAAAGGGAGATAAAGTGATTGCAGGAGCTATCAACGGTAATGGAGCTATAAAAGTTGCCGTGTCACATGGTGTCAAAGATTCTTACTTATCGCAGGTCATAAAACTGGTTCAGGATGCACAACAATCAAAATCCAAAACTCAATTAATTGCAGACAGGGCAGCAAGATGGCTTACGTTGGTTGCGATTGTGGCAGGTATCACTACTTTTTTGGTTTGGTATTTATCGGGAAAAGATTTGGCCTTTTCCATTGAGCGTATGGTAACAGTAATTGTTATTTGCTGCCCCCATGCACTGGGATTAGCTGTTCCACTGGTAGTGGCAAAATCAACGGCACTATCAGCAAAACATGGGTTACTGATAAAAAACAGAACAGCCTTTGAAAATGCAAGAAAGATAACAACGTTGGTATTTGATAAAACCGGAACGCTGACAGTTGGGAAATTTGAAGTTTCTAAGATTGTTTCATTAACTGAAGGTCTTTCTGAACATGAATTATTAAAATATGCAGCTGCTTTGGAACAGAACTCAGAACATCCTATTGCCACAGGAATTATGCAGAAAGCAAAAATCTTATCGATTCAAATTCCAGTTGTAGGCAACTTTAATGCCATTACAGGAAAGGGAGTCGAAGCAACTATAGAAGGTTACGATATAAAAATTGTGAGTCCTGGATATCTTAAAGAGTCGAATGTTAAATTACCCGAGGACTATATGACTGATGCTTCTGAAACCGTCGTATTTGTTTTGATAAATAATCAACTTTCCGGTTATATTGCTTTGTCAGATAATATTCGGCCAGAATCAGCAGAAGCTATCCGTGCTTTGGGTATTGACAATATAAAATCAGTATTACTTACAGGTGATAATAGAAGAGTGGCTGAAACAGTTGCCCGTAAATTAGGTATGAATTTTTTCTTTGCTGAGGTGTTACCACATCAGAAACTAGAAAAAATTAAGGAATTACAGGAAGAAGGAGAGTTTGTTGCGATGACAGGAGACGGTATCAATGATGCCCCTGCCTTAGCACAGGCTAATATCGGTATTGCGGTTGGATCTGGTTCTGATATTGCAGCGGAAACAGCTGGGATTGTATTGGTCAATAGCAATCCGCAAGACGTTGTTTCATTAATTCGGTTTGGCAAGGCCACTTATAGAAAAATGATTCAAAATTTGATTTGGGCTACGGGTTATAATATAGTAGCCTTGCCATTGGCGGCGGGGGTACTCTACAAAATGGGAATCCTGTTAAGCCCTGCTGCTGGTGCCGTTTTAATGAGTGTGAGTACGGTTGTGGTGGCTATTAATGCAAGTCTTTTAAAAATAAAATAAATCAACAACCTATATTGTTTATGGCAAAAAGTAAACACTACTACATACGAAAAATACACCGCTGGCTCGGTGTTATTTTAGGCATTCAGTTTTTATTATGGACAATTGGTGGCCTATATTTCAGTTGGAGCAATATGGATGAAGTGCATGGTGACATTCAAAAGAAAAATGCAACGCTTCTCTCTTCTGATATTTCTCTGGTCAGTCCTACAGTAGCGCTGGATACAATAAAAATGATTCATCGTATTGATTCAGTTGTCTCCATTCAATTGATTGAAATTTTGGGCAAGCCTTTTTACCAGGTTCGTTGTATAAGTACCATTCAGAATGAAACTAATGATGAACATGGGACGCAGGTAATGAATCATCTTGCCGATGCAGAAACAGGTCGGATTCGTGGACCATTGACAAAAGAAGAAGCGGTTAATGTAGCTAAAATGAGATTTAATGGAGAACCCGAAGTAAAATCAGTTGAATACTTAACTGGCACAAGTGGTCATCATGAATATCGGGAAAGCCCTCTGCCTGCCTATGCCATTACCTTTGAACATCCATCAAAAACGACTGTTTACGTTGCCAGTGAATTAGGAACTATTCAAAAATTCAGGAATAATAAATGGAGAATATTTGATTTTCTGTGGATGATGCACACGATGGATTATGAAAGTAGGGATCATATCGGTAACTGGCTGCTTCGAATATTTTCCATTTTTGGATTGATCACTGTGATAAGTGGGTTTGCATTATTCTTTATCAGCTCAAAATGGGGGAGGCGAATTGCGAAATCGGAAAAAATAACCTAATCTTCCATCTTTTGCAACCATATTGCAATTTTAGGAGCCTGTTTCTACAAAAATTGCAATATATCCTGCTATTTTTACAGTAATGAGATTTTTATTTTTCTTTTTAGGCTTTTCCCTGCTCTACCTGTCATGCCTTGCGTGTAGCGACAGCACGGAATGCAATGCAAAATCAGAATCAAAAATTTCAGCTTCCGCCAATCACCAGGCACATAATCATTCGAAAGAAGCGTGCACGCCTTTTTGCACCTGTTCATGCTGTGCAGCTACAGCCTTTTATCATCCTCTGAGTAAGGTACAGTTCGTAAAAATTATTTTTCGATCTGAAAAGGACCCCCTTGATGATGAAAATTTTAATTCAGAAGTTTCCTATTCTATCTGGCAGCCTCCCAAACTAACTGCTTAATTTTCTCTTATTTCAGTGCAGTTATCATGCGCTGGTTTCTACATTTTTATCATTTCGTTTACAATGTGGTTATGACTAATAAAAAAAGGTCAATTACCCGCAGTAAACCAGTTTACAGCAGGATCAAAGACCCTGTAAAGCCCTTGTGGATGAGGGTTATAAGAACTGGTACACTGATAGTGCTTGGCATTATAATGCTGATGGCGATAGTCGGAATTATAATTAAGTATTATCGTCTTGTTTCAAAACATTAAATAGAAATATGCTTAATAGAATCATTCAATTTTCCATTAAAAATAAATTGGTCATTGGCCTTTTTACACTCGCATTAATAATATGGGGTGTTTATTCGGCCAATAAATTGCCGATTGATGCCGTTCCTGATATTACAAATAATCAGGTACAGATAATTACGTTGAGTCCATCATTGGCGGCACAGGAAGTAGAACAACTTATTTCATTCCCGGTGGAACAAACTATGGCCACAATTCCGGAAGTGCAGGAAATCCGTTCCATATCCAGATTTGGATTATCCGTAGTTACTGTTGTATTTCATGATGATGCTAACATATATTGGGCTCGTCAACAAGTAGGTGAGCGGTTGATAGAAGCCCGCAACCAAATACCCAATAACATCGGCAATCCTGAGATGGCTCCTATTTCTACGGGATTAGGTGAAATTTATCAATATGTTTTACATGCAAAAAAAGGATAT
>CALEST010000086.1 GCA_937907555.1 uncultured Sediminibacterium sp. | reverse complement strand
ATCCTTGGTAATGGGTCCGCCACTGGGTCCTTGTTTGGTTTTGTCATTGGTTGTTAAATCCGGACTAATCATTTCCCAGCTCTGACCTTCATTCTCTGTTACAAATAAATGATTGCCTGCAGTGTATAAACGCTTTGGATTGTGTGGTGAGAAAAAGATGGGGAAGTTCCACTGAAAGCGATACTTCAATACATCAGCACCTGCACCCATTGGATTGTCGGGCCATACATTGATGGCTCTGTTCTCTCCCGTTCTGTGATCCAGTCTTGCCAAATATCCTCCGTAATTACCCCCATAAACAATCTCAGGATTCAGCGGATCGGCAACTACATGACCACTTTCAGAGCCCGCAGTTACATCCCAGTCTCTGGCTGTGATACCTGAGCCACTGGTTCTGCTTTTAATACGAACAGTTGTATTGTCCTGTTGCGCACCTAAAATTCTGTATGGCACTGCATTATCGGTAGTTACTCTGTAAAACTGGCCAGTAGGTTGATTATCCATGGTACTCCAGTTATTACCTCCATCAAAACTTACCTGTGCTCCACCATCATCTGCTACAATCATTCGCTTACCATCTTCCGGATCAATCCATAAATCGTGGTGATCGCCATGAGGTGTATTGACAGATTGGAAGGTTCTTCCGCCATCGGTGCTCTTCATAAAATTCACGTTGGGACAATACACCAGGTTTTCATTCTTTGGATCAACATACACTTTGGTATAATACCAGGCACGCTGACGAATATTATTATCGTTACTGGTTAATGTCCAGGTTTCTCCGGCATCTTCACTTTTAAATAAACCCCCATTGGCGTTTTCAATAATTGCATATACTTTCTCGGGATTGGATGGAGCAACAGCAACACCTACAATTCCCCATAATCCCTTGGGCATTCCTTTTTTATTAATCAAAGGTTCCCAGGTTTCTCCTCCATCGGTACTCTTATACAATCCACTTCCTTCGCCACCACTTTCCATACTGTGCGGAGTTCTGATCACTCTCCACATACCCGCATAAAATACATCGGGATTGCCGGGCTCCATTACCAGGTCGGATGCGCCTGTTTGATTGTTGATATATAAGGTTCTTTTCCATGTTTTTCCTCCATCTGTAGTTTTATAAACCCCTCTCTCCTCATTGGGTCCAAAGAGATGACCCATTACAGCCGCCCAAACAGTGTTCGGATCTCTTGGGTGTACAATCAAACGGATAATATGTCTGCTATCGTTTAAGCCGATATTCTTCCAGGTTCTTCCCGCATCTGCACTGCGCCATATGCCACCCAATCCCTCAGCAACATTACCCCGCATGGTATTTTCGCCCTCACCCACATAAACTACAGATTCATCACTGGGTGCTACGGCTACCGCTCCAATAGTACCCCCGAAATATTTATCTGAAATATTTTTCCAGTTACTTCCACCGTCGGTTGTTTTCCATACCCCGCCCCCGGTTGCACCAAAATAAAAAGTTGTTCTGTTTTTATAACTGCCTGCTACTGCCGCACTTCTGCCTCCACGGTATGGCCCTATAGAGCGATATTTTACTTTTGATAATAACTGATCCGAAACATCTTCTTTGGGGATAGCCACTTGTTTTACTCTCTCCTTTTTCTGTGCCTGTACCTGAAGGCAGCATATAGATAAAACAAGAATCGATAGGATTTTTCTCATTGCATTAGATTAAGACAGTTAAATTACTGTAATTTCATAATACAATTGACGTTGGATTCATGATATCTTCTGAAAATAGGAATGAAGACGAGTTCAGAAAACTCTCTTACCATTTACCAGACCTTATCTTTCAATTTACGAGAAGGCCGGATGGGTCTTACTATGTGCCGATTGCTTCCAAGGGTATTGAAAATATTTTTGGTTGCAAGCCAGAAGATGTAAAAGAAAGTTTTGAGCCGATTGTAAAAGTCATGCACCCGGAAGATCAGCCAAAAATTCTGGAAGCCATAGAAAAGTCAGCAAAAGAGCTTACCGATTTTGCACTGGAAGCAAGAATATTAATTCCTGGCCGCCCGGTTCAATGGGTTTTTACCCGCTCTTCCCCTGAAAAACTGGAAGATGGTTCTATTACCTGGTATGGATTTAGCACGGATGTTACCAAACAGAAATTAGACCTGGAAAAAATTACTGCTTTGATGAAAAAGCAGGATGCTATTTTAAAAGCCATTCCCGATTTGATTTTTGTAATTGGGAGCGACAAAATTATTTATGAATATCACTCCAGTGTAAAAGATATACTTGCTGCGCCACCTGAAGTATTTATTGGTAAAAAATATTCAGATATCATTCCAGGCGAAGCGTCTGCTGTTATGGATGCCGCCTTGGCCGAAACTAAAGAAAAGGGATTTTCCTCTGGTCAGCAGTATGACCTTTTATTGCCAGCTGGTCATTTCTGGTTTGAACTATCGGTTGCTCCTATTGAAGACAATAGCTCCCCAATTAAAAAATTCATTGTGGTTTCTTCTAATATAACAGACCGTAAAGTAAAAGAAGAAAGAATACACCAACTTTCATTGGCAGTTGAACAAAGTTCTACCAGCATTTTGATTACCGATACGGATGGAAATCTTGAGTATGCGAACAGTTATTTTTTCAAGCATTCAGGGTATACAAAAGAAGAATGTATTGGCAGAAATTTACGATTTATTCAGTCTGGTAATACTGCACTTGCAACTTATGAAGAATTATGGGAAACCATTAAATCTGGTAACTCCTGGAAGGGAGAGTTTCAGAATAAAAAGAAAAATGGAGAGTTATACTGGGAGGAAGCCATTATATCTCCAGTTAAAGACTCACAGGGAATTGTCAGAAGATTTTTAAGTATCAAAACAGATATTACAGCTCAAAAAGCAACAAGAGAAAAGCTAAAAAAAATTGCCTGGAACCAAAGTCATCAGGCAAGAGGTCCTTTAACAGATATCCTTGGACTTATCAATATCATCAAAATGGAAAGTGTTTCTATGGAGGAAAAAAGCCATTTATATACCCAGATTGAAATTGCTGCTTTGAATTTAGACAAAGCTATTCATGATATAGTTGACGAAACGAAAGAATAGAAAAAATTAAAATGAATATTGAATTTACGATTACAGCCCAGCTGGTTGATATACATAACAAAAAGATTTTCCCTGCACGTGTAAACATCGTCAATCAAAAAATTTCTTCCATAGAAGCGGTATCAGAAAATGATATTGACACCGGAGGATATATAATGCCAGGCTTTATAGACAGCCATGTGCATATTGAAAGCAGTATGCTGATTCCCAGTGAATTCGCCAGAATTGCTGTTTTACACGGAACTGTTGCTACAGTAAGTGATCCACATGAAATTGCCAATGTATGTGGAATGGAAGGAGTGCAATTCATGATTGAGAACGGAAAGCAAGTGCCTTTCAAATTCAACTTTGGTGCCCCCAGCTGTGTACCCGCAACTATTTTTGAAACAGCAGGGGCTTCTTTAGATAGCAATCAGGTAGCTGAACTTTTAGCATCCGATGATATTAAGTATTTAAGTGAAATGATGAATTTCCCCGGCGTGCTGCACAATGACCCCGAAGTCATGAAAAAAATTGCAGCAGCACACCGGGCCGGTAAGCCCGTGGATGGCCACGCCCCCGGCCTTACCGGAGCATTGGCCAAACAGTATATAGAAGCAGGCATTTCCACCGATCACGAATGTTTTACCATGGAAGAAGCCGTAGACAAATTATCCTATGGCATGAAGATTATCATTCGGGAAGGAAGTGCTGCCAAAAACTTTGAAGCTTTGGCAGAACTCATCGACGATCATCCGAACAGTATCATGTTCTGCAGCGACGACAAACATCCGGACAGTCTGGTAGAAGGACATATTAATCAATTGTGTGCAAGAGCCGTTGCCAAAGGGCTGGACATTTTCAATATTTTAAAAGTGGCTTGCATTAATCCGGTACAACATTACAAACTGAATGTGGGAATCATTCGCGTGGGCGACCCTGCCGACTTTATTGTAGTAGAAGACCTTACTCATTTTAAAGTAACCCAAACCTATATTAACGGGCAGGCGCTTTTAATAAACAGAACGAAGAACGAAATCGCAACCAATCAAAAAAGTCAAACGACAACTACAGAACAACAAAGCTCAGCTCCATTAAAATCCATCATCCCTTCCGTTTCTGCCACCCCCATCAATCGCTTTTCCTGCAAGCCAGTTACGCTGGATGACTTGCGGGTAAAGATTGGCGATTATCCGCAGGAAGCTGGCATGATACCGGTGATTGAAGCACTGGATGGACATCTCATTACCAATCGGATCATGATGCAGGGTCTGGAGAAAAACGGGGAATGGATCAGTAATCCTGAGCAGGATTGTTTAAAAATGGTAGTAGTGAACCGGTACCATATGGCGCCGGTTGCAAAAGCATTCATTAAAAATTTTGGTTTCCGCACCGGCGCCATCGCCTCCACCGTAGCCCACGACAGCCACAATATAGTAGCAGTAGGTGCAACCGATGAAGCACTGATGGCAGCTATCAATGCAGTAATAGCAGCAGAAGGCGGTATTAGTTGTGTAAACGGCTCCGAACAAAAAGTACTGCCCTTGCCGGTGGCCGGGCTTATGAGTACCATTGACGGATTTGAAGTAGCAGAACAATACACGGCCATTGATGCCATGGCAAAAAGTCTGGGGAGTCAGCTCGGCGCTCCTTTCATGACACTTAGCTTTATGGCCCTTCTGGTAATCCCTCATTTAAAATTAAGTGACAAGGGATTATTTGATGGAGACCGCTTTTCGTTTTTGTCCTGACCCTCGGTAAAAACCGTATTTTCGCAACTCAATCTTTCGTCATGGTGATCAATTTAAGTGAGCAGCATAGTCTGCTAAATAACTGGGTAGCAGAGTTAAGAAACGTAAATGTGCAAGGCGACCGCATGCGTTTCAGAAGAAATCTGGAAAGGATTGCAGAAATTGCTGCTTACGAAATCAGCAAGGAACTTCCCTGGGAAACGGTTGAAGTTGCTACCCCGCTGGGAATACACGAAAGTAAATTATTAAAAGACCAACCGGTTTTAGCCACCATATTAAGAGCAGGATTACCCATGCACAATGGCATGCTGAACTATTTTGACAAGGCAGACAATGCATTTGTATCCGCTTATCGCAAACACCACAGAGACGGAAGCTTCGAAATCAGCATGGAATACATGAGTTGTCCGGATTTAAATAACAGGGTTGTCATTATTTCTGATCCCATGCTGGCTACCGGAGCTTCAGTGGTAAAAACCATTCAGCACATGAAAGCAGAATGGAATCCGTCAAGCTTCCACGTAGTGGTAGCCATAGCTTGTTCTGTTGGTATTGAATTCCTGGAAAGAGAATGTGGTACTGATGTAAAAATCTGGTGCGGAGACATTGATGAGGAACTAACTGCCAAATCATATATCGTTCCTGGACTGGGAGATGCAGGAGATTTGGCATTTGGATCGAAAATGCAATCCTAGAAAAGACCCTGACCAGTTACATAGCCCAACAGGCTGCAAGCCTTGATTAATTTGTATCTTTAGGAGGAACTAATGAGTATGCGTAGAATTCTGCTTATGGGATGGGGGGCTGTTTTGTCTTTGGTGTTGCAGGCACAGGATCCGCATTTTTCGCAATTTTTTTCTTCTCCACTCACTTTAAACCCTGCTTTTACAGGTAAATTTTTTGGCACCTATCGTATAGCAGGCAATTATCGCAATCAATGGCCTGGCATTAACAATGCATTTACCACTGCAACCGCTTCCATCGATTTTCAAATCATGCAAAATAAAATGCAAAGAGGCGATACCTGGGGCGTAGGGTTCATGGGATTCAATGATAATAGCAGCAACGGCGCTGTTCAGTTTAATTACGGAAGTTTTTCAACTGCCTATCATAAAAGTTTAGACGAAGACGGCATGCATCAGATTGGGTTGGGTTTTCAGGGAACATATGCCAATATGTTTATTAATACCACCAATCTCAATTTTGAAGATCAGTTAACTACAGCAGGTTTTACCAGGGTAACTTCGGAAATTTTCAATAATAGCACACTGAAATCAAAATATCTCGATTTGAATGCAGGTTTGTTATACAACGGCAGCACCAACGATTATAACAATTTTTATTTTGGTATCAGCATGTACCATATCAACAGACCAAGGCAATCTTTCACTGGAGCGGAATATGCTTTAAAACCCAGAACCAATATTCATGCGGGGGCATATTTTCCTTTGAGTACCTCTACTACCCTTCACCTGAGCGGATCACAGAGTTTTCAGGCACAGGCATCGCAAACCATTATAGGTGGCGCCATTCAACTGAATGCAACCCCTGATCAGCTCAATCCAACGAGTTTGTATATTGGTGCATGGATGAGAATGAAAGATGCCATCATCCCTTATATTGGTATTGAGTTTAACAATATCCGGATTGGTGCCACCTACGATTACAATACTTCTTCATTAAGAACCGCTTCCATGAACAGAGGTGGAATTGAAGTTTCTCTGATTTATATCAGAAGACCCAATACAGAGCGTCCTGTGAACTGTCCCAAGTTTTAAAATCCTATTTGCTATCTTTGGCAAAAACCCCCGGTTGCTAAAAGAAATAATCATATCAATACAGGCATACGGAGCAGCACACCGTTTCATAAAAGCACATAAACTTTGGAAATGGATCATTGTTCCCGGATTTCTATACATGTTGCTTTTTGTTACAGGCATGTATTTTTTTAGTCAAAGCGCCAACAATGCCATTGAATGGATTGCACTCAAAACAGGACTGAAGAGATGGCTGGATACAATCGACAGTGGTTTTCTCGGATTTATTTTCACTATGGGAAGCATGCTGCTCTGGATCTTACTCATGCTATTCTATTTTTCGCTTTTTAAATATTTGTTCCTGATTATTGGGTCTCCGCTGTTTGCCTATTTAAGTGAAAAAACAGAAGCCATTTTAGAGAACAAGGATTTTCCTTTCAATACCAGTCAGTTTTTGAAAGACATTCTACGTGGCATACAACTGGCTATCCGAAACAGTCTCTGGCAAACCGTTTATGTGCTCAGCATTATTTTTCTAAGTCTGATTCCCATATTAGGCTGGCTTACTCCTTTTCTGGCATTGATTCTGGAGTGTTATTACTATGGATTTTCCATGTTAGACTACAGCATGGAAAGACACAAAAAATCTGCTGCTGAAAGCATTGCTTTTGTATCGGCACATAAAGGGCTGGCCATCGGAAATGGTCTTGTATTTTATCTCTTTCATTTGCTTCCTGTAATCGGATGGATTTTAGCCCCTGCCTATGCAGTAGTGGCTGCCACTTTAAGCATTTACCCGCTTAAAAAAGAAGCTTTGGAGAAAATACAGAACAACCATGGGTAAGGTATTACTCATACCAACTGTGCTATACGAAGACGCACTGGAAACCATTCCTGCTTATGTAAAGGAAGGGGTAGAACAGTGTACGTATTTTTTTGTAGAGAATGAGAAAACAACCCGCCGCTTCTTCAAAAAAATCTGGAAAGAAATGGTGATTGACAATTATCAGTGGCAGGCGATTCATAAAGCCGAAGCCGCAGTTGTTCAGCATTTTTTAAAAGCTTTAAAAGAAGGACATACCATTGGTATTGTAAGTGAAGCAGGATGTCCGGGTATTGCAGATCCGGGGCAAGTGCTGGTAGAAGCAGCACAACAAAACGGATATCCCGTAAAACCCTTAGTAGGACCCAGTTCTATCTTACTGGCCTTAATGGCCAGTGGCATGAACGGACAATGTTTTCAATTCAACGGATACCTGCCGATTGATCCTTCAGAAAGAAAAAAGAAAATCAGGTCGCTGGAAGAAGATTCACTTCGCAATCAGTGTACGCATATATTCATTGAAACGCCCTACCGGAACAACCAGATGATGAAAGATTTACTGAGTGCCTGTAAGCCCGAAACCCGCATCTGTGTGGGCAAAAATATTACTGCGCCTGATGAAAGCATTGTAACACTTACGGTAAAAGAATGGGGCAAAAAAATACCGGAACTACATAAAATTCCGGTAATCTTTTTATTGCAGGCTTAGCCAAATTTTCTCTGCAAGGCTTAATGTTGCTTGGGAGCAATGATGGTTTCATTTCCCAGCCCCCTCACTTCTAAAATACTGTCAACAATGTATTTTTCTACGCCTCTCCAGGGCAAAGCACCTAAATACCTTTTGTAATGCACATTAATTTCTCTGCCCGAATTCTGATTGAGCACATCCGCCACTTTTTTATCTACTACACTGAACACAAATTCATTGCTCTGCACATTGGCTTTAAATCCACTCTGAATTAAATTGCCTTCATAGGTTTTAAACACAAATCCTTTTTGCTGAAAAGTATTCAGAATACCCGCTTTCGTTCCTTCAGAATACACAAAATAGTAACGCCAGTAAATAAAACCAGCCAACACTAAAAGAATGATGGTGGTTGCGCTCCAGGCAAATTTTTTCATTGTCATATTATAGTCCGTATTTGTCAACTAAATAAATCAGTGCCGCCATATTCACTGCTCCCAGATTCAATTCTCTTTTGTTTACATTTTCAAAAACATCGGAGCGGGCATGGTGAATATCAAAATAACGCTGGCTGTCCGGCATCAATCCGGCAATGGGTGTACCAAAAGTTTTATTCAAAGGACCAATATCTGCTCCACCGCCACCGGCTTGTAAGAAATCGGTTCCATAAGGTTTTAACAATGGCAGCCACTGCTGAATCTTAGCTAATTGCTCTGCACTTGCCGTAAAGCCAAATCCTCTTGGTGTAAATCCACCTGCATCAGACTCTAAAGCAAATACATGCTTCTCATTGTTCTTCTTTGCTTCTTCTGCGTATTTATTACCTCCTCTCATTCCATTCTCTTCGTTGGCAAACAACACAAAGCGCAATGTG
>CALEST010000085.1 GCA_937907555.1 uncultured Sediminibacterium sp. | reverse complement strand
ACAGATTTGCCATCCTTTACTTTTTCAATCACTGTATCCAGCAAATAATGCCTTGGCATCACTACCGCTGTTTCACTGGCTGATTTCAATATCAGGTAACAGCTAATGGGAATCCCCAGTGCTACCAACAATCCTAAAATGGCTTTCTTTTTCATAATTGTCCTAATAAAAAACCATCGCAATGCAGCGATGGTTTAGAAATCAAAAAATATTTATTGAGCAAAGACTCAATTAGTGAGCTGCTTTTTCCTCAACTTTTCCTTCTTCATGCTTACCTGCTGCTCCATGTTCTTTCTTCTCTACCTTCTTGGTGCTTTGCTCCTTAAAATAAGGATCATAGGTATTACGCAAATTTTTGAAAGAGTTTCCATCGTATAGGAAAGCAATAATAAACCAGATAAACAAAGCCAATGGAACTACAATCGTCATAATCAGGTTCTTCATTTCATGCTTTAAGTGCATGAAGTAAGCAACAATGTAAAACGCTTTCGCCATCATTAAAATAACAATTGCACCTTTCAATCCCATTCTTAATCCTACACTGGTCAATGGAATATCTATCATCCAGAAACCAATTAAAAGTTCAATAATGGTTAGTACAGTCAGGTAAACCGTGATTTTTATTACTTCCTTGGTACCTCCACCTGCATGTTCGTTGTGCTCAGCTGTATGTGACATATTCTTAAATTATCTTTTGTGAATGAATTAAATCAAGTAGAAACAAGTAAATACAAATACCCAAACCAGGTCTACAAAGTGCCAGTACAAACCAGCTTTTTCAATCATTAAATAATGACCTCTTTCTTCAAACTTATTGGTAACGGCCATGATCAACATGATAATATTGATAATCACACCAGAGAATACGTGGAATCCGTGGAAGCCAGTAATGGTAAAGAAGTAGTTGGTGAAATTGGTTGAAGATGCGGTTCCATCATGATTCAAGAATGGATTGCTACCCCACCATGCACCTTCGTGATGCAAATGATTCCACTCCCATGCCTGACAAGACAAGAAAGCGATACCACCAATAATGGTCCAGATTAAATTCTTAACTACCCCTTTTTTATCCATATTGTGTCCTGCCTGTACTGCTAGTACCATGGTTACAGAACTAATGATCAGGATAAAAGTCATAATACTTACGAACACCAACGGAGCATTCATTCCTTCCGGAGCAAATGGAAAACTCTTAAACACTTCATTTGGGTCAGGCCATCCATTCGTAGAAAAACGAATGGTACCATAAGAAATCAGGAAAGCACCAAATGTAAAGGCATCACTCATGAGGAAATACCACATCATTACCTTTCCATACTCTACGTTAAAGGGACTCTTACCTCCACCCCAGGATTTGGTGGTAGGTGCTGTTGCAGTTGTTGCCATGTTAAAGTAAAATTTCGTACACAAAAGTATTGGCTAGAGTTGAAAAAAGGTGCATAAAACGCAACTTTTTTGTAATTAACCAATCCAATTATAAAATATGAATAAATAAATCCAAAGTATGTCTACAAAATGCCAGTAGGTACCCACTAATTCAATGGATAAACTGCTGTAATTTTTGACGCTGCTTACATAAGCTCTGATAAACATCACCAGCAATGCAATTACGCCGCCCAGCACGTGCAGCATATGCAAACCGGTGATCACCAGCAAAAAGGATGCTGCTGAATTGCTTTTGGCACCTGTTAAGGCAATATTGCGGGCTTCCAGATCCATAAAGCCTAGTATCTGCAATGCCATGAATAAAACACCCAGCAAGGCAGTAACCGTTATTAAAGTTCTGTATCTGGCCATTTCTCTTGCCTTAAAGGCTTTTGCCGCCAGATGAACCGTTAAACTACTGGCAATAATCACCAGCGTTGAATACATAAAAACAACAGGCAGGTCAAATTCCAGCCAGCTGCTCTGATTCTTTTTTACAATGTATGCACTGGTTAAACCGGCAAACATCATAATAATACTCCCCATGGCCACCCATAAGGTAAATTTATGGGGGTGAATTCTTTTAGGAGCTTCGTTCGCAATCGCACTCATCGTTTTAAATTTAATTGTTACCCAATTTTATCCGCCAGCAAAGCCAGCAAAACAATTGGCAAATAGATATAACTACTAAACATCACTCTTCTGGCAGCTTTTACATCCATTTCCTTATATAGTCTGGCACTCTGTACCACCATAAACAAATTGCAGACCAATACAATCCATAAACTGGTAATACCTGTAAGCCCTATGAAATAAGGCACCATGCCAATTGGAATCATTAATACAGAATACATAATGGTCTGTATGGCTGTAAATTTCGTTGGCCCCTTATCAGCAGGTAATAGTTTAAAGCCCGCCTTGGTATAATCTGCATGTGCCACCCAGGCAATTGCCCAGAAATGCGGGAATTGCCAAAGGAATTGCATGCCAAATAATACCCAGCCACCCAAAGAGAAATCATCGTTTCCGGCAACCCAGCCAATTAAACAGGGTAATGCACCCGGAAGAGCGCCAATCAATACCGCAATGGAATTGATTTTCTTTAAGGGCGTATAAATAAAAGCATATAAAAACAAACTAAAAGCAGATACCAATGCAGAAGACAGGTTAAAATAATACCACATCATGGCTACTCCCACTATGCCGGCTATAATGGCAAAAGTGTAAGCTTCGTTCTGACTCATACTTCCATTGGCAACGGGCCGCTTGGAGGTACGCTTCATTAAAGCATCTGTATCTTTTTCAACTGCCTGATTGATGGCATTGGCACTACCCGTGATTAACATGCCTGCTACAAACAACAGTGTAATCATGCCCCAATCGTATTCTACTACTTTTGGCGCCAGCAAATAACAGATAACACAGGAAAAGACCACGGTAAAGCTCAAAGTGAACTTAATCAGTAACATATAGTCCCTTACCTTGGCAACTACTGCTAATGGTGGTGTTGGATTTTTCTCTGTTGTGGATTTTGTCATTCCTGATTTTGCTTAAAAACAATGCTCCCGTAATTCGGGAGCATTGGAATATAATCACTGAAATAAATTCAGTATTGAATATTAGTGACTGCTTTCGTCGGCTCCTACTGGTGTGGTTTGAGGGATAAACTCTTTACCATCTTTACCATAATCATAAGCCCAACGGTGTACTTCAGGAATTTCTCCCACCCAGTTACCGTGACCAGGATTAATTGGAGTAGTCCACTCTAAAGTATTTGCATTGTATGGATTCTGTGTAGTAACTTTTCTTCCTTTGAAAACAGAGTAGAAGAAGTTAAATAAGAACAATAACTGAGCTGCAAATACAATCATAGCAACCGTACTGATGAATCTGTTTAATTCAGCAAATTGCTTGAAGCTTTCCCATACACTGTAGTCATAGTATCTTCTTGGCATACCAGCTAAACCCTGGTAGTGCATTGGCCAGAAAATCATGTACGCGCCACCCAATGTGATCCAGAAGTGCAGGTAAGCCAATGTATTGTTCATGTAACGACCATACATTTTAGGGAACCAGTGGTAGATACCGGCAAACATACCGAACATACTGGCCACACCCATTACAATATGGAAGTGAGCAATTACAAAATAAGTATCGTGTAAGTGAATATCCAATGCAGAGTTACCTAACCAGATACCGGTTAAACCTCCCGAGATGAATAAACTTACAAATCCAATAGAGAATAACATACCAGGGGTGAAGCGGATATTACCTCTCCACAAAGTAGTTAACCAGTTGAACACTTTAATAGCGGAAGGAACGGCAATTAACAAAGTCAATAACACGAACACAGAACCTAAGAAAGGATTCAAACCTGTAACGAACATATGGTGTGCCCATACAAGGAAGGCCAGAATAGCAATTGCAAATAAAGATCCCACCATCGCAATGTATCCGAAGATTGGTTTTCTGGAATTCACAGAAAGGATTTCAGAAACCATACCCATGGCTGGTAACAAGATGATATATACTTCAGGGTGACCCAGGAACCAGAACAAGTGCTGATAAAGAATGGCACTACCGCCTTCGTTTGGCAATGCACCTACTCCATTAATGAAGATATCAGACAAATAGAAGCTGGTACCAAAGTTTCTATCGAAAATCAAAAGGATAAAACCAGAGAACAATACAGGGAAAGATAAAACTCCTAATACTGCAGTGAAGAACAATGCCCAGATGGTCAATGGCATACGAGTCATGCTCATTCCTTTTGTACGCATGTTCAATACAGTTGCAATGTAGTTAAGACCCCCTAACAAAGAAGACACCACAAACAAAGCCATGGCAATCAACCAAAGGTCCATACCAGTTCCAGAACCTGGTGAAGCAGCTGCCAATGCACTCAAAGGAGGATAAGCAGTCCAGCCACCACTGAAAGGTCCGAACTCTACAAACATAGAAGATAACATCACGATGCTTGCAGCAAAGAAGAACCAGTAGCTCAACATATTCATGAAAGGAGATGCCATATCTCTTGCTCCAATTTGTAATGGAATCAAGAAGTTGGCAAAAGTTCCACTTAATCCTGCAGTTAATACAAAGAATACCAATACGGTTCCGTGAGTGGTAACCAATGCATAGTAAGCTTCTGGAGTAATTTTTCCGCCTTCAGCCCATTTACCCAAAATGTCTTCAAGGAAAGGGAAAGTGGATTCAGGATACCCCAGTTGTAAACGGAAAAGCACGCTCATTAAACCACCCAGCACTGCCCAAACCATACCGGTAATCAAGAATTGCTTGGCGATCATTTTATGATCCATGCTGAAGACATACTTCGAAATAAATGTCTCGTGATGATGCTCATGATGATGGTCACCATGTGCGTCATGTAAACCTGCTCCGGCAGGTGCGTGCAATACGGCTTCGTTACTCATACACTGATTCTTTATTAGTTATAACAACCTGATTTTTTGATGGTTGTTGATTGTTCTACAATTTCGCGGTTACTTTTGATGCTAGTTCAACAGGCTTTGCAGCTGTTTTAACAGTATCTGCTTTTGCATTGGCCGGATCCTTATCAGGATTGGATGTATAGTAGTAAGGAGACTGACCCGCCATTTTAGCATCAAACTCAGCCTGATCCAATACTTCAATAATTCCTTTCATTGAATAGTGACCATTGCCACACATCTGATCACAACTGATTTCATACTGGAAATCCGGATTGCCGGTAATTTCCTTCATTTCTTTAGTTGTGTACTTAGGTGTAAACCACATAGTTGTTGGAATCCCAGGAACTGCATCCATTTTCATTCTGAAATGAGGTAAACCCACATCATGAATTACGTCTCTGGAGCCAATAATTAATTTAACAGGACGTCCTTTTACGATATACATGGTTTGTTCCATAACCAGGTCGTCATGACCTAGCTTATCGTCCCAGATTAACCCTAAAGAGTTGTTGGCGTTATCGATGTTCTTGTAATATTTTTTTCCGAAAGCACCATCTTTACCCGGGTAACGATAGATCCATCCAAACTGCTTACCGGTAATTTCAACTACCATCGCTTCCTTTGGAGGTTCACCTGTGAAAAGGAACCAGTTTCTCAAACCAATTACCACCAATACAGTCAGGGCAATGGCTGGAATAACTGTCCAGATGGCTTCCAGTTTATTACTGTGTGCAAAGAAGTAAACTTTACGGGTTTCACTTTCCTGGTATTTGTAAGCAAACCAGAAAAGAACAATCTGAGTAAGGATAAATACAAACCCGGTTACTGCAAGCGTTAACCAAAGCATTGAGTCTACGCGCTCACCTTCCACACTGGCAGATTCATATGGCAACAAGGTTTTATCGTATAAAACTTCATTACAATACCAAACTCCTACTAGTCCCAACACAAGGAAGACTACCATCAGAAAACCATTAATCTTGTTGTTCTGCTTACGGCTATGCTCTTCCCCTTTCAAGATTGCCACATACTCACTTGCTTTAGAGATCTGAAAGATCACTACAAAAATGAGTAACGATACCGCGGTGATTAATAAAGCTGTCATAATACTGTATATATATTATCTAATGTCTTAACAATTTTTAAAATACGCAGGTCATCAATTAAACCTGGTGAATCACACTCTCCTTCAGATATGGATGATACTTTGCAATCAAAGGTTTCTTAGACAACGCTGTACCTACAAATAAAATCATCACTCCTACAAAGAAGGCAAGTATGCCAAAATCCATCCATCCTAAACTAACGTGATCCTGCATTAAAGACCCCATTACCATCTGATAAAAATCGATCCAGTGACCAAAGATGATTAAAACTGCCATAAAAGTTACCAATGTATAATTTCTCTTAGCAGAACGCTTCATCAGAATCAACAAAGGACATAGGAAGTTAACAATCAAATTGAAGAAGAAAATTCCCTTGTAAGCACCCTGAGTTCTGTGCTTGAAATAAACTGTTTCTTCAGGAATATTTGCATACCAGATCAACATGTACTGAGAGAACCATAAATAGGTCCAGAAGATAGAGAAGGCAAACATGAACTTACCAATATCGTGTAAATGCTCCTGGCTGGTTAATTCAAGATATCCCTTGTTCTTAAGGTATATAACCCAAAGAGCAATCAAAGACATACCTGCAACAAATGAGCTTACAAAAGTGTACCAGCTGTACATGGTAGAATACCAGTGTGCATCAATGCTCATCATCCACAACCATGGAACAGTAGAACCAACTGTTAAACCAAACCATACGGTGAACATTGCCGTTCTTACAGTACCTCTGTGTATGAATTTTTCGCTGGTTTCGCGATCCATTGGACCCGCATCTGCTTCATCGTTTAATTTACGGATTCTCCATCCAAGGAAACTCCACAATGCAATAGTAAGGGTAGTCCAGATTACAAAGAAAGTAGGATTCAAAAATCCGGCTTTACCTTTTAAGATAGGATCAGCAGCTACTGCTTCTGTATCCAACCAATGGTAGATATGGTGTTTGTGACCAAATACGATGTACAATAATACCGCGAATGTAATGGCACCAAAAATGGGAACCAAGGTAGAAATTGCCTCTGGAATTCTGCGGAAAGTTTGTGTAAATCCGGCTTGAGCCAAAGTAGTAACAGATATAAAGAACATGCTCGCATTGCAAATCAATGTCCAGAATATGGTATTATACATTAGTGTTCCCCAGAAATGCACTTGCTCGTGCTCATCGGAACTAAAACCTTTGGTGAACATTCCATACAGTAATGCAGCCAAGCCCAAGCCAATCAAGGCATAAGACCAGGTTTTCATTTTACCGGGAACTTCAAATTGTGTTCTTAAAGATGCCATTGTTACTCTTTTAGTTCAGTTAGTATTGATCTGCTATCAGACCCTTTGCTAAATTTATTTTGTTGTTGCAGTAGCTGCTGCTGCTGGAGCAGGAGCTGCTTTTGCTTTACTTGCCTGTTGTTTTGACTTGATGTAAGCAATTACTTCCCAACGCTGCTTGCGACTTAATTGAGATGCATAGGAGCCCATTAAGTTTTTACCATACGCTACAGAGTAGAACATCTGACCTGCAGGCATTGCTTCATATTTTGCATCGCCAACCAAAGCTGCTGGTTTGGCAGCATAAGGCCCGTTTCCGTCTTTATAAAGAGGTCCATTCCCTTTTAAATCAGATCCATGGCAAATACCACAGTTGATCAGGTATAAACGCTCAGCTTCTTCCATTTGTGCCTTACTCAAAGAATCATAAGGATTGGGTACTGCTTTAGAAGCTGTATAGTTGGTAGTATCACCGGGCTGATCCATTGGAATATGGAAAGGCATTTCTTCCTCACGGGAAATGGTTCCTGCAACTGGACGACTGTTGTAATTGATCCCTTTTTCTGCAAGATTGCTATGATCTGCATAAGATTCATAAGCACGGCTCTCCGCCATATCCGGCATGTAAATTTTACCAGGAGTGCGCTTAACATCACTGCAGGCGGATAATACAGCCAGGGCAGACAAAGAAGCTATGATAAATTTATTCTTCATGATTCAATAGTTCTAATAGTTCTAAATTAAGCGGCAACAATTTGCTTTTCTTCAAAAGGCATTTCGTCTTTATCGTATCGGCCTAACCACCAGCCATCTTCTGCAACTTCAACCTTTGTTTCCAAAGCGCCATTGCTACTCAAGAAAGCCTGAAGATCATCGGTATTGGTTTTGTCTGTACACTCAATTACCATAACAAAAAGATCATCGGTAGCTCTTGCATGAAAATGATGCTTCTTCACAAAAGGAGCCAACTGACACAGGTAGCAGAAAGTAAGTACCATTCCTACAGCAGCAAACAAAACCGTTAATTCAAACATGATTGGAATCCAGGCTGGTAAAGCAAAGTGAGGTTTACCTCCGATGTTTAAAGGCCAGTCCTTTGTAAAAATCCAACTGATTGCGCTTACTGCAGTAGTTGTACCGGTAATACCATAAATAAATCCTGCTGTGTGCAAGCTGGTTTCACGAAGACCCATTGCATGGTCTAATCCGTGAACAGCAAATGGCGTGTACACATCATGGATTTTATATCCGGCTGTACGTACTTTTTTTACTGCAGGAAATAAAACTGCTTCGTCATCAAAACAGCCCACTACAAATTTCTTTTTTGCCATACTTTATTTTTTTTCTGCCCCGCGTTAACAGGATCAGTCAATCATACGATTATTAATGGTGTGCATGTTCGTGCACAAATTCTTCCAGTTTCTGATCTTCAATCTTAGTCATCTGATTCTTGTATCCTTCACCCGTTGTTTTTAATACATACTTGATTTCTGCAATTGCAATAACAGGGAAGTATTTGGCGAATAAGAAGAAGCAAGTGAAGAACAATCCGAAAGTACCTGCATAGAAACCAATTTCCCAGATGGTTGGGCTGTAGTAAACAGACCAGCTGGAAGGCAGGTAATCACGGTATAGAGAGGTTACGATGATTACGAAACGCTCGAACCACATACCAATGTTTACAATGATACTCATGAAGAAAGTAACGAAGATGTTTCTTCTCATTTTACGGAACCAGAAAATCTGAGGGCTTAATACGTTACAAGCCATCATACCCCAGTAGCTCCATCCATAAGGAGAGAACAAATAAGCACGGCTGTACCAGAATGTGTAACCTTCATATTTGTTCTGGCTGTACCAACCCATGAATAACTCGGTTAAGTAGGCAATACCCACAATTGAACCGGTTAATACAATTACCTTGTTCATGGCTTCAATGTGACCAATGGTTACATAGTCTTCCATCGCAAATACTTTACGAACCATAATCATCAGGGTTTGCACCATGGCAAATCCGGAGAAGATTGCACCCGCAACGAAGTAAGGAGGGAAGATAGTAGTATGCCAACCTGGAATAACAGAGGTAGCGAAGTCAAAAGATACGATGGTGTGAACCGATAGTACCAGCGGCGTACTTAATCCCGCCAATACCAATGATAAGCTCTCGTGACGCTGCCAGTGCTTGGTAGAACCCGTCCAACCGAAAGAAGCAATACCATATAAACGCTTACGTAACTTAGTAAATGCACGGTCTCTTACTGTTGCGAAGTCAGGAATTAAACCTGAATACCAGAATAGAAGAGATACAGTGAAATAAGTAGAGATCGCAAATACGTCCCACAACAACGGAGAGTTAAAGTTTACCCACAATGGACCCCGGGAGTTAGGGTAAGGCAATACAAAGAATGCCATCCATACTCTACCCATGTGGAAGATAGGGAACTGACCCGCACACATTACCGCGAAGATGGTCATCGCTTCTGCCGCACGGTTTACCCCTGTTCTCCATCCCTGACGGAATAACAATAAGATTGCAGAGATCAAGGTACCAGCGTGACCGATACCAACCCACCATACGAAGTTGGTGATATCCCATCCCCAACCCACTGTTTTGTTAAGGTTCCACTGTCCAATACCGTAAGTTACTTCACGGTAAACGCTGTAGACACCAAACATGAGTAAGGCAACAGCAATATAAAAACCTACATACCATAATTTGGTAGGCTTGGCTTCAATAGGGCGAACAATGTCTTCTGTAACCTGCTTGTATGTTTTGTCGCCATACACCAGTGGTTCCCTGAGCTGTGATTCGTACTTTAAATGCATCTGTTCTTATTTTGGTCCTTGATCTGCCCTAAGGCAGAATCTGGTTATTTCAAATTCTTTAATTATCCGTGTGCTTTTTCTGTTTTTGCTTCCGCAGCTTCGTGATGAGGCATATCATCTGTGTTTCTAATTTTAGCCATATAGGTAACATTAGGTAACACGTGTAATTGCTCTAACACATAGAACTGACGGTTAGGATTTTCCTGTCTAGCCAAAGTAATTGCACTTTCCTTGCTGTTTGCATTACCGAAAGTAATAGCGTGTGTAGGACAAGCCTGCTGACAAGCTACTTTAATATCGCTGTCGCTTAAAGGACGGCTGTCCTTCTTCGCTTTCAACTTACCTTCCTGTAAACGCTGCACACAGAAAGAACATTTTTCAATTACCCCTCTTGCACGAACAGTAACATCAGGATTCAACACCATTCTGGTTAAATCATCGTTCATGTCTAGTACCACATCGTTCACAATTCCTTTCTGGTTGTCACCAAAGCTATCAGAGCCATTGTAATCAGCCCAGTTGAAACGACGAACTTTATAAGGACAGTTGTTGGCACAGTATCTGGTACCAATACAACGGTTATAAGTCATTTGGTTTAATCCTTCACTGCTGTGGTTGGTTGCAGCAACAGGACAAACGTTTTCACAAGGAGCGTTGTCACAATGCTGACACATCAAGGGCTGGAATACCACATTTGGATTTTCCAAATCGCCACTGTAGTAGCGGTCAATACGCAACCAGTGCATTTCGTGACCACGCAATACTTCCGGCTTACCAACAACAGATACGTTGTTCTCCGCATTACAAGCAACTACGCAGGCACCGCAACCGGTACAGGTATTCAAGTCGATGCTCATACCCCACTTAGCACCTGGTCTGTCGAACACAGGATATAGTGTACCCTGAGATTCAAACTTCTCTAATCCACCCCAAGGCTTCAATTCCTTCTCGCGCTCGTCGCGGATTTCAGTTGGATGATGTTTATAGGCAGCTAAGCTTAATTCTTTTACAACTTCGGTACGATTACCTTGTTCTGTATCGTAACGTCCATGTGTTTGTGTTAAGGCAACCGGATACTTCTCATCAGTAAGGGTAAGGGTAACTTCTCCGTTGAAGAAGTTTACTGCAGAACCACTTAAAAATGCCAGAGGGAATGCATTCTTACCAACGCCGGCAGCAGACTTTCCTACTTTTTCACTGCGGCCGTAACCTACAGCAATACCAACGGTTTCAGGATGTGTACCCGGTATAATTAAAGCAGGTAACTCGATGGTTTTCTGACCTACAGTTACTTTAACTACTTTCTTAGGAGGATTCACTTCGTAAGCATCTGCCTGACCACCATTGCTGATATCAATACCCAACAATGTTTTTGCCATAGCAGGTGATACAACCAGGTAGTTATCCCAGGTTGCTCTGGTAACCGGATCTGGCAACTCTTGCAACCATGGGTTGCTTGCACCCTGACCAGCACCGATACCTACTTTTTCATATAGAACCAATTCAACCTTGCCGCCTTTCTTTGCAGAAGAAGCAGCTGTCAATGCACCTGCAACTGCAGCGCCATTGAAGGTTCCAGGCTTGGTAACAGATTCGCCTAAGCTAACCACACCTTCCTGTAATACTTTATCCCAACCATTTACGCCACCCAATTTAGCAGACCAGAAATTCTTTAAGTAAGCTAAATAATCTTCAGTAGCACCGCTCCACTTTAACAAGCTATCCTGCCACTGACGGGTTTTGAATAAAGGATAAATAGTAGGCTGTATAAAGGAGAAGTGACCGGTTTTAACTTCCGCATCACCCCAGCTTTCCAAGAAATGATTGTCAGGTAAAACAAACTTACATAGTTCAGCTGTTTCATCCACTTTGCCAGCAAATGAAACCGTTGTTTTAACCTTAGCTAAACCAGCTTTGAACTGATCAGCAGCAAACCAGCTATAAGCCGGATTTGCACCATGAATCAACAAGGTTCCAACAGAACCCGCATTCATGTCCGCAACCAGTTGAGCAAATTCTGCATCCACACCAGCGCGAGTATTCAATAGAACGCCCCAGTTAATGGTAGAACCACCAGCACCAATGGCGTTGTTAATTGCATTTACAAGAATCTGAACATTTACATCATTGCTTCCGGCAACCACCAAGGCAGCGCCTTTATTGGCAGTTAATGCTTTAGCAGCTGCTTCAACACCCGCTTTTAGTTTTGCATCCGCAATGCCAGTAACACCTGTACCATTCACTGCACTTAACAAAGCAGCAGCAATAGCAAGGGTTTCAGAAGGACGGTGTAAATATTTTTCATCAGCATTAGAACCGGTTAATGAAGCAACAGATTCAAAATGAATATGCTTGCTCATGGTTGGGTTCTTCTCATCTAATTTTTTACCGGTAGCATATTGTCTGGAAAATTCAACCGGATTTAACCAGGTTCCCAGAAAATCAGCACCTAAGCTTACGATGGCTTTTGCATTTTCAAAATGGTAAGAAGGAATACCTCTTACACCATAAGTAGCTTCGTTCGCTAAAATCATTCCACTGTAAGAAACAGCATCGTAAGTAACGTGTTTGCTTCCTGGATATTTAGCTAAAAACTGAGCAATAACGGCTTTGGTAGAAGGAGAGTTGATGGTGCTGGTTAATAAAACAACATTACCACCCATCTGAGCAGCAATGGCTTTATCAGCCGCTTCAAAAGTTACTTCCTTACCATCAATAGTAGGGAAACGCAAGCGGGATGTATCATATAAATCAAGTACAGAAGCCTGAACGCGGGCAGATGTACCTCCTTTAGTGATTGGAGAAAGGTCGTTACCCTCAATTTTAATAGGACGACCATCACGCACTTTCGCTAAAATACTTACTGCATCTCCATCCTGAACGTAGGTAGTAGCGTAGTATTTAGCAATACCGGGAACAACATCCTCGGGTTTGTTGGCAAACGGAATCGCCTTTTTTACAGGCATTTCACAGCTTGCAGCAGCTGCCGCAGCAGCCGTACTGAACCCTAGGTATTTCAGGAAGTCTCTACGTGGTGCTTTTGCTTCGAGAAAGCTTTTGCTTTCATCTTCCACCATTGGAAGCTCTTCATTGAATTCGTCTTTTACATCCTTGTTAAACGCTGCAGACTGATTCAGCTCTCCAAAACTTTGCCAGTGCTTTTTTTGCTCCATAATTATTGATTAACAGTTGGAATCCGCGGGCGGATTCCACGTTCGAATGATATATTTTAAAAAACCCTTTAGGTATGAATAAGAACTAGTAGTGACATTTCTGACACTCGGTACCACCAATCATTTCAACGGTTACACCTTTGGTGCTATCAATCTTTCCGCTCTTCAGATCAGCATGGTATTTTTCATAAATGCTGTAGAAACCGTTGTCTTTGAATTGCACTTTGGTTTCGCGGTGACAGTTCACACACCAGCCCATGCTTAGGTCGGTAAACTGCTTTACTTCACCCATTTTCTGGATTTCTCCGTGACAGGTTTGACAAGCAACCTGACCCGCTTTTACGTGCTGAGCGTGGTTAAAGTAAACGTGATCAGGAAGATTGTGGATACGAACCCACTCAATTGGCTTAGCCTTGCTTGGATCCCATGGTTTTCCTTCTTCAAAACCAGCGTATTTGTATAATTTCTTGATTTCTGCAGTACCGTCCACTTCTTCTCCTGCTTCGTTGTAGATTTTTTCACCCTTGTACTCGTTGATGGCCTGGTGACAGTTCATACAAACGTTTACAGAAGGGATGGTTGCCTGCTTACCTTGCGCAGCACCGGAGTGACAGTATTGACAGTTAATCTGGTTGGTACCAGCGTGAACTGCGTGAGAATAGTAAATAGGTTGTTCTGGCTGATAATCCTGGCTTCTGCCGTAAGCCATGGCGCCTTTGGTAGTTAAGTAACCACCCACCACAAACAATACAACAGTAACCATTGCTATATAAGCTTTGTTTCTCCAGAAAGGAATAGGTTCTAAAGCAGGCAAGCCAGCTTTATCGTCAGCTAATTTTTTCAGGTTAGAGTTTACCTGCAACATGATTAATGCCACAACAGCAAGAATCAAAGTAAGAATTCCAAATAATAAAGAATTATCGGCTTCTACATTAGAAGCGGCAGCAGCTCCGGCACCAGCACCAGCAGGTGCTTTGGAAGGATCAGGAACACTGTTTACATATGCAAGGATTGCATCGATTTCTTCATTTTTTAAATTTGGAAATGCGTTCATCGCAATCTTGTTGTACTCATTGTACAAGTTAACTGCATAAGGATCGCCTGTTTTTAAGTAGGCAGCACTGTTTCTAATCCATGAATACAAGTTTTCCTTACTTGACCAACGGGCTTCAACACCTGCAAGCGCAGGACCAGTTAGTTTTTTGTGGGGAGCATGACAGGACGCACAATTGGCGCTGAAAAGCGCTTTCCCGTCCTGGGCATTGGCGGCTACACCGAAACTAAGACTCACAATAAATAAAAAAGCGGCAATGCTGGCTTTTGCTATGGATCTTGACAATATCATATGCACAACGATGGTTCTGGTGTGGAAAAATATCCTTAAACGGAGGCAAAAATATGATACGATTGTGACAATTACGCAATAGGCAAAGAATTTTTTTAACCTTATCCCACTTAATTTTCAATGAGTTCAACAAAATAGCTATTAGGAATTGTCATGAAATGAACTTTTTAAAGCACTTTTGCACCCATGCTACATCGGTTAAAAAACAAATGGCAGGTAAGCTGGTTTCAGTTCACCCTAATTTTCAGCACTTTCGCCTTGGGTGGAAGTTTGTGCGGATACCTGGGCAGATTACTGCTTTCGTACACCAATCTGGAGAGAAACCTGATCTATTTTGTTATTTATGTAGTAGTAGTAACCATCTTGTGGCCTTTCTGTGTATTGCTTATCAGCATTCCATTTGGACAATTTTCATTTTTTAAGCGTTACCTGGGCAGAATCAAAGACAAAATGGTGAATAAAAGAAAATCGTCATGATTAAACTGGCCATTTTTGCTTCCGGAGCAGGCTCCAATGCTGCTAAAATAATCGAGCACTTTAAAAATAGTTCTACAGTTGTAATCGACCTGATTGTTTGTAATAAAAAAGAAGCAGGGGTTTGGGGGATTGCAGCCACCAATCAGATAGACACCCTGTATATTAACCGGGAAAATTTTATTGAATCGGATGCCTGCGTAAAACAGTTGCAAGCCAGAAGCATTGATTTTATTGTGCTGGCAGGGTTTTTATGGAAGGTTCCCGAATCACTGATTCACGCATATCCCGGAAAAATTATCAATATTCATCCCGCTTTATTGCCCAAATACGGTGGAAAAGGGATGTATGGCATGCATGTTCACGAAGCCGTGATTGCAGCGGGAGAAAAAGAGTCAGGCATTACCATTCATTATGTAGATGCCCACTACGACGAGGGTGATATTATTTTTCAGGCCAAATGCGCTGTTGAACCAGGCGATACTCCGGCCAGCTTAGCCGCTAAAATTCATGTATTGGAACATGCGCATTTTCCGGTGGTAATTGAAAAACTTTTGAAGGAATTAAAATAAAAATTTACTGGCAGACCAATGTCTTTTCCATATAGACCACTTCGGGCAATGGATTGTGATAGTACGCGGTAGTAATTTCAAAACCATGCTTCAGGTATAACTGAATAGCAGGTTGCAATCTTTCCAATGTGTCCCGTTTCATCTTTGCATAGCCCAGGCGCTCTGCTTCATTTACTATTGCAGCCACCAATGCATCCCCTATTTTAAATTTCCTGAATGCAGGTTTTACGTATAGTCGCTTCATTTCGCAAACACCCGCTTCCGGTAAGGGTTGCAGGGCAACACATCCAACAGGTTCATTGTTATAAAACGCAAGTAAAAGCGATCCGGAAGGAGGACCATATTTTTTAAGCGGATCCATTAACTCAGCATCAAAACTTTGAAAACAAAGATCCACGGCCAGTTCGTCTGAGTATTCCTTAAACAAATGCCGGGCTGTTTCCAGTCCGGCACATTCGGTTGTAATATGTTGAATCGCAAGCATGATTAACCCGGAATGCGGGAAATGTATTTTTCCACTTCTTTAATCTGGTCTACTACCTGCTTAGTAGTGGGCTTACAGGCTTTTGCTTTTCTAAAATAATCTTTAGCAGCTCTGAACTCTCTCTTGTTCATAAAAATCTGACACATGCTAATATAAGCAACCGCTTCGCTTTCCTTATCGGCTATACCTGCTCTGATTGCAGCTCTGATATAGCTTTCGCCTTGCTTTAAATCGCCTCTTTGCATACACATCATACCCAACTGAAGCTTGTTGGCACCTTCAGCTTCCGGCATGGGAGCACCCAGTTCAGAGCTCTTTTTCAGGTGCTTTTCGGCACTGTCAAAGTCTTGTTTCATCATGGCCATATTGCCCTTGATGGTATAATAAGTAGAACGTACAGGCTTATACAGCAAGTTGGGATACCACACAGAATCCAGGATTCTTTCTACTTCATCCATATCCCCTCTTTCCATTGGCTCCTGAATCAAACGCAAAGGACCAATAAAGAAATGGCTGGCCAAACCAATCACCCCTACAAAATATAAAATGAAAGCAGGCCAGAAACCGCTGGAGATATTTACGCCAATAGCCGCCACCAAGGCCAGCAAACTCAGCCAAAAACGATACTTGATAATGGTATTATAGAATTTCATGCGCTTAATTTGGGGGGCAAAGATAAGCGGAATTCATGAGCAGTCAATAAGCATACAGAATCGCTTGGGAAGTTTCCGCATGCGGCTTACCTTCAGCAAAACAATTTCTATGCTTAAATACATGCTTGCCCTTGTTTGCCTGGTGGCAACCCTTCATTCTGGAGCACAGATAACACCATCACCTTTGGTGAAGGAAGGTCAGGGACCTTATACCCAATTGATTCTCCGTTCAGCCATGGTGATTAACGGAACCGGCTCTCCTGCTTATGGACCGGTAGATATCATTATAGAAAACAACCGTATTGTACGAATAGCCAATGTTGGAAATCCGGGCATGCCAATTGATCCAAAGTCAAGACCAGCCCTAAAAGCAGGAGGCAAAGAAATTGATTGCAGTGGAAAATATGTATTGCCTGGTTTAATTGATATGCACGGACATATTGGAGGAAAAGCACAGGGCACCCCCGCTGAATATGTATTTAAATTGTGGATGGCACATGGCATTACCACCATTCGCGATCCATCAGCAGGCAATGGTTTGGACTGGGTATTGGATCATAAAAAGAAAAGTGCAGCCAATACCATTACAGCACCCAGAATATTTGCCTACACGGCATTTGGGCAGGGAAGTAAAACACCGATTGTAACTGCAGAACAAGCCCGTGCATGGGTAAATGAAAATGCATCCAAAGGCGCTGATGGTATTAAATTCTTTGGAGCATCTCCGGAAGTAATGGATGCAGCCATCAGGGAAAATAAAAGACTAGGATTAAGAAGTACTGCACATCATGCGCAGTTGGATGTAGCCAGATGGAATGTAGTACAATCTGCAAAAGCAGGGATGACCAGTATGGAACACTGGTATGGATTACCGGAAGCGATGCTGGAAAACGGAACACTACAAAATTACCCTGCCGACTATAACTACAACAATGAACAACATCGTTTTGAAGAAGCCGGCAAACTATGGAAACAAGCCGCAGCGCCTTATTCAGAGAAATGGAATAAAGTAATGAATGAATTGATTGCAGCAGATTTTACGTTGGACCCTACGATGAATATTTATGAAGCCAACAGAGATTTAATGCGCGCAAGAAGAGCAGAATGGCATGAAGAATATACACTTCCCTCTTTATGGAAATTCTATGAGCCCAGCAGAGTTTCTCATGGATCATACTGGCACAACTGGGGAACAGAGCAGGAAATAGAATGGAAAAACAATTACAAACTCTGGATGACTTTTATTAACGAATACAAAAACAGAGGAGGCCGTGTAACAGCAGGTTCCGACAATGGATTTATTTATCAGTTATACGGTTTTGGATTTGTACGTGAATTAGAATTGTTACGCGAAGCAGGATTTCATCCGCTGGAAGTGATTCGCGCTGCCACCATGCACGCATCTCAGGCATTGGGCATGGAAAAGGAAATCGGAACCATTGAACCAGGCAAGCTGGCGGACCTTTGTGTAGTAGATGGCAAT
>CALEST010000084.1 GCA_937907555.1 uncultured Sediminibacterium sp. | reverse complement strand
AAAGGGCGGAACAGAGAACTGTTCCGCCGACATAAAATTAAAACTGCAAATGAGATTATTAAGTTAAAAACATTTTCTGGTATTCAGAAAAAATATTCTTGCATTTATGAGACATTTTTTTTGCAAACCGAGCATTAAAAAACCCGCATCCATAAAGGAGTGCGGGCTTTTGTTTAAAGTAGGGTGCGTAATTAATCTACATCCCAGAATAGTCTCGAAGTCATTTTATCAATTGTACCCTGTGCATCCACATTGGCTTTGTTAGAACCGGTTTCTGTACCAGGATATAATAAACGCTTAGGTCTTGCATTAGGATCAGGCACCTGTAAGCTTTGAGGAATAGCAGGATAACCCGTTCTACGATATTCAGCCCAAGCTTCCATACCTGTATAATTGGTTGTTGCAATCCACTTTTGTGTAATAATCGCTTTGATCTTATCAGGAGAAGCTGCCCAATCTGCATCAACTTTACCGCTAGTTAAAAGAGCTGTAGCCTGTGCACTTGTAGCACCAACTAATCTGAACGACTCTCTAACACCTTGCTCATAATAGCTTTGAGACGTACCCGTAAAACCAATTGAAGGATAACGCTCTTTTGCTTCTGCAAGTAAAAACTGTGCTTCAGCTGCAGTCATGATAATAAGGTTTCTTGCAAACTGACCTTTTACGATCAAAGCTGGTCCGATAGATGAAGTTGATGGTGCAGTAAATCCACTGGATACACCATAGGGTGTGCCCACGTAATTACTACTCAATTCAGCAGCAGTGCTCACACCTGGATTGTTTCCATTCTCACCACCTCTTGCATATGCAATGCGCTTCAAACGGAAAGTGTCATCAGCCGCTTTCAGCATATCGAAGAGATTTTTAGTGGGTCTTGGGAAACGACCAAGAGAACGTATAGCACCGTTGGCATCATAACCCCAACGATCGTAATAAGGATTGGTCTTACCAGCTGTTGCCAGATAACCTGGGTTGATACCCACATCCTGACCTGCGCCTAATAAACCAGAACCTTCTGCTACAATCTTACCAATCTCACCAGTGATATATGCATCTCTGCCTGCAACCCTGCTCTGACGAATCAGGATACGCAGCTTCAATGTATTTGCAAAACGAACCCAATTTGTGGTATTACCTCTGAAGATGATATCAGAACTAGCAAATGCTGATGAGAATGCGTTTGCTTTTAATTCAGTAATGGCCGTGTCCAGTTGCTTTACCAAATCTTCATACACTGCTTTTTGATCATCAAAAGCAGGTGCCAGATTTGATGAGCCAGTCAGCGCTTTACTGTAAGGAAGGCTTCCATACATATCAACTAACTGCTGATACAAGAAGGATTTCATCACACGGGCTGGTCCCTTCAGGTATTTCTGACCATCTTTTTCAGCATTTACAATCACGTACTGATAGTCGTAGAGATTATCATAATTAGGATCCCAATAGTTAAAATCTGTATTGGTATACAAGTAAGCAAAAATTGTTTGGTTCATGATATAGGAGTTACTCTGCGTCCACTGAGCAGAAAAGTAAGCACCTGTTTCATGTTGCGCAACAAAGTTTGCAGCAGTTGTATTTTCTGCGTTTGCAAATACAAAGTTGGAGGTTGCACTCGGCGGCTGGTTAGGGTTAGTATTTACATCTAACCAAGACTTATTACAGCCGGTTGCAGCAATCACCAAAATGGCTGCTATGATAGTGTTTTTCATGTTCATTTGTTGACCGGTTTAAGTTTAGAAAGTGAGGTTCAGGTTAAAGCCATACTGACGCACCGGAGGTGTTTGCAAGCTGTTGTTGATACCAATACCATTACCAGTAGTGAAACTGAATTCAGGATCAGTATAATAGTTCGCCTTATCTACAATCGTAAATAAGTTTCTACCGTATAAGGCAATGTTGGCAGCAGAGAATACTTTACTCTTTCTAACAATGTTTGCAGGCAGGTTATATGAAAGATTGATATCTCTCAGCTTGATGAACCAACCTGGTGTAACGAAGTTAGAAGCCACCTGACGGAAATAATCTACCCACAATGCATACTCAGCTTCTGCTACATTCACAGTTGTGTTAGCAACAACTTTACCAGTACCATCATCATACGCACTTTGTGGGAAGACATGTGGTGTTCTGTTTTCTGTCCATTTACCTGAACCAGTAAACGTCATGTCGCGACCAATCTGGCTGAACATTTTGTTACCACCACGATATTCAAAGTTGAATGCCAACTGGAAAGCATCATAAGACAGTTTAGAACCCAAACCAATCATATGACGTGTAAGGGTACCGCCCATATCTTTCAATGTTGCATTCAACAAAGGATAACCATTGGTTCTGTTCACCATTCTTAATCCCGTAGCTGCATCACGTACATAATCTGTAGTGCGGAGGAAAGGATAGCGCTGATCTTTGATCACGAATGTTTGTGCATAGGTATAACCACCATAAGCGAACTCGTTTACGCCGCCATAAAGCTTCACTACTTTGTTGTCGTTATAAGAGTAACGAACATTTACATCCCAGTTCAGCTTTCTGTTTCTGATTACTTGCACTTTCAGATCTGCTTCATAACCCCAGTTCTTTGTTTCACCAACGTTCAGCAACAAATTCTGGAAACCAGTTGTGTTGGGGATACGTACCGTCAATAAACCATCGGTTGTTTTAGAAGTGTATGCAGTAACATCCAGGTTCACTCTATTTCTGAACAAGCTGAATTCACCGCCATATTCAAATGAAGCTACTTTCTCAGGCTTCAAACCTTTGTCTGGCAATGTACCACCAACGGTGTAACCTACGTTATTACCGTAAGGATAGTTAGCACCAACAGGATAAATAGGATCTAATGAATAAGGCGAGAGGTTATCGGCACCATTCACGTTATAACCAACACGCAGTTTGGCAAAACTTAAAATATTGCTTTTCAAAGAAGGAACAATATCTGTAAGAATACCAGACAATGTGGCACCATAGTATGGGAAAGTATAGAGGCTTGCATCTCTGCCAGGTGCATAGAATACAGAGCTACCATCATATCTGAAAGAAGCGTTCAAGAAAACCATATCCTTCCAGTTACCTGTATAGTCTGCGTAATAACCCCACTTTCTTCTCAGGGTATTGCTTTCACCACCGGTTAATTCACCCTGACGATTACTTACGTTGTACACACCAGGAACAACTACTGAGCTACTACCCAGTTCAACAAACTTTGTTTTGCGCTGATACAAGCTCTGACCAATCAGAACCTTATTGTTAATTGAACCAGTTTGTTTCTCCAGCATCAACTGAAATTCATTATTCACAACATTCTCTGATGTGATAGCATCGTATACGGAACCCAGGATATCGGTTGATGCACGATCAAAACCATCATAGTCATTGGCCCAATCCCAAGGAGCTGGAACAACTGCACTGTTCTTTGCCCAATCACTGTAAATCCACTTACCTACACGATTCTTTCTGTTACGAGTGTTATTGGTTACACCCAAACGCTCAATCAAAGTAACACCTGAGGTCACTTTATAACTCAGCTCGATATTACCTTGGATATTATTATCCTGATAGAACTGTCTGTTATTATCCTTGGTGAAATAGGCGTTCTCACGATAGTCATTATAGAAACCATTCGGACTAGCGAATTTGTTGTTTCTCCAATCTCTCAAATCATTCATAGGCACATGTGGTGCAACGTTCATGATATCATAGTAGAAGTCAGAGTTTGCACGATCATAGGCTGCCTGTGTATAAGACACGTTGAAAGAAGCAGTAAGCTTATCCATGTAGCGTGTAGATGACAAGCGAATACCAGTACGGTTGGCTTCATCACCTGGCACAATACCTCTTGTTTTGTTGTTCTCTGCACTGAGGTAGAATGTACCGCGGTCATCACCACCAGAAAAGTTCACTGTATTGTTCCATGTATAACCAACATCAAATGTTTTCTTACGAATGTTTGGGATAGCACTGTATGGCAGAATCAACTTACTGCCATCTTCAAGTGTACGACCTACAATACGCAACTCGCCGTTATATGGATCACCATACTGCTGGTTTTCATAAGGACGCCAGTTCAAACGCATACGCTCTTTATAATCTGCAATGGTTGTATAAGAAGGCGCATAGTGTGAACCAGAACCATACTTATCCTGAAACTGAGGAAGGAAACTGATTTCTTCAAAGTTGACAGAAGTAGAATAACTCACTTTTGATTTACCCTTGTTACCTTTTTTGGTATTAATCACAATTGCACCGTTCACACCTTCTGCACCATAAAGCGTTGCAGCTTGGCCACCCTTCAGGATAGTTACGCTTTCAATATCATTTGGATTAATCAGTGGAAGAACTGTTTGTGTAGTTTGGATACCATCCAGTACCACTAATGCTTCGTTATTACCCGTCATAGAGCGGTAACCACGCAATACTACTTTCACAGCAGGATCAACACTGTTGTTTACGTTGTACACTGCAAGGCCTGAAATTTTTCCAGACAAACCCTGCGCCAATGTAACTGGTCTACCAACAGTAACATCCTCATTGTTGATTTTCGCATAAGCATAACCAATCTCTCTTGCTTTTTTACGAACACCTTGTGCAGTAACAACAACATTCTCTAACTCATCAGATTTTCCGGTTAAGGAAATATCCAATGAACCACTTGTTGCTTTTGCTTCTACATCGTTGTAACCTGTTGCAGAGAAAATGAGCACTGCACCCTGCTGCGCAGAAATTTTGTAATTGCCTTTCTCGTCACCAATCACTGCTTTGGTGTTTCCTTTAATGCGAACAGAAACATACGGAATGGGTTGCCCTTTGTCATCCTTGGCAACACCCGATACTGTGAGCATCTGTGCGCTGACCATACCCGCAGCAAACAGAATGAAGCCCATCAAGAGCACCAGTTTTCTTCTCATGTTGATTATTTTGGGTTAAGAAATGATGGTGTTAAATTATAGCTATTAGGAATATTATTTAAATATTGTGCTAACATTTTGTTAAAATAATTTATAACTATTTGATAATCAATTATTTGAAATGAAGCATTTTTTCGGCGCTTAAACAAACCAGCTATTAAGCTTGGATTTTTGATGCTCTCGGCAGGCGGAACTACCTTTGCCGCATGATACTATTGGATGGAAAAATTGCCTCAGCAGCTGTAAGAGAACAGCTTACATCAGAAGTAGCCAACCTGAAAGCAACTGATAAAAGAGCCCCTCACCTGGCAGCTGTATTGGTAGGAAATAATGGCGCTAGTGAGACTTATGTGGCTAGCAAAGTGAAGCATTGCGAAGAAATCGGCTTTGAATCTACCCTGGTTCGCCTGCCTGATAACACCACTGAAGTTGAACTGCTTGCTAGAATCAGCGAATTGAATCAGGCTCCCGAAATTGATGGTATTCTGGTGCAACTGCCTCTGCCTAAGCATATTAACGAGCAGTTGGTTATTCAGGCCATCGATCCATCCAAGGACGTAGATGGCTTCCACCCGGCAAGTGCAGGTAAACTGGTTCAGGGCTTACCCACCTTCATTCCAGCCACCCCCTATGGTATCATGCTGATGCTGGAACATTTCAATATCAGCACCAAAGGCAAGCATGCCGTAGTCATTGGCCGAAGCAATATTGTGGGCCGACCCATGAGTATTTTG